>QHVP01000157.1:27133-28351 GCA_003222295.1 Acidobacteriota bacterium
CGCGAGCGCAAGCAGTCGATCCAGCGTGACGTGGCGCGTCTGCGCGGGCAGGAGCAGAGCCTGCTCGCCGACGTGGAGCGCCTCGAGCTGGAGGTGCGCCTCCGCACCGAGCAGCTGCACGAGACGCAGCTCGTCCTCCACCGCGCGAGCGAGCAGATGAACGCGACCTCGCGCCGCGTCCGCGAGCTGGAGGCGGCCGTCGCCCAGGCCCGCCCGCAGCTGGCGGCGCGGGCGCGCGCCCTCTACAAGATGGGCGACCTCTCCTACCTGCGGATGCTGCTCTCGGTCGAGCAGCCGGCGGACATGCTGCGCGGCTATCGTTTCGTGAGCGGGCTGGCCCGGCGCGATCGCGAGAAGATGGCGGCCCTGCGCGCCAACCTCTCGTCGCTGGCGGCCACCCGCGACGACCTGCAGAAGAAGACGCGCGAGACGCTCGCCCTGCGCGCGGACCTCGACCGCGCCCGCCGCGCCCTGGAGGGCGACCGCCAGCGGAAGTCGGAGCTGCTCACCTCCATCGTGGAGAAGAAGGAGACGCACGCCGCCTATCTGCAGGAGCTGGAGGAGGCGGAGGGCAAGCTCGGGCAGCTGCTGTCCGGCCTGACCGAACGGGACATCACCGTCGCCCGGCCGCGTGCGGGTCACGTTCGGGCGCCACAAGCATCCGCGCTTCGAGACCTACACCCTGCACAACGGGATCGATATCGATGCGCCCCTGGACGCGCCCGTCAACGCGGTGCACGACGGCACCGTGGCCTTCGCCGACCAGTTCCTCGGATACGGCCTGATGGTGATCCTCGACCACGGGGGCAAGAACCACACCCTCTACGCCCACCTCGCGGAGGCCCGCGTGCAGCCGGGCCAGCACGTGTCCGCGGGGGACGTGCTGGGAACGGTGGGCGCGTCCAGCGTCGAGGGCCCCGGCGTCTACTTCGAGCTGCGCTCGCAAGGGAAGCCGCAGGACCCGCTGGAATGGCTGGCCCGCGAGGGGCATTAGGCGCTTTCCCGCTATAATGCGGTTGGAGCACGGCGGCCCTCGCGCCGTGCGGAAGGTGCCATGATGAGCCCCCGCAGACGCCTCGTCCTCGCTCTCGTCTCCACTCTCCTCGTCGCGTACGTCGCCGTCGGGTCGCTCCTCGGACGCGTTTCCGGGGACACGACCTACGGACAGCTCGCGGTGTTCAACGAGGTCGTGCGGCTGGTGCTCGACGCCTACGTGGA
>QHVP01000158.1 GCA_003222295.1 Acidobacteriota bacterium
CCTTGACGTCGTGCGCGCCGGGTTCGAGGTCGATCACCCCCCCCGCGCTGCCGCGTCGGGGACGCAGTGCCACCTTGGTCGCGATGCGGTCGCGGAGGGCCTTCTCCAGCCGCAGCGTGCCGTCGACCCAGAGACGCAGGCGGCCCTGCTTGAGGGAGTGCTCGACGGTGACGGCCAGCCTGGCCCCGGCGCGGGGCGAAGCGGGCGCTGGAATCGTGGGCGACGCCGCGCGGATGATCAGGGCGGCGGGATCCGCGGCCACGCCGGGGGCCGGAGCCGTGGAGGTGGAGTCGATCCGCCGCCCCGAGAAGCCGGTCGCCACGGTCGCCACGAGGGGACGGCGGCGGGCGTGATCGGCCGCGGCAGCTCCACCGTCGGGATCAGCCCATGGAGCACGTTGCCGGCGATGGCGTTGCCGAGGTCGAGCTCGGACTGCAGGAAGGCGAGGGGATCGTCGGTGTCCGCCATTGTCCCGGATGCGGCCTCCGGCCGCGCGGGCGCCTTCCACTCCACGCGATGCCGCGCCACGCGGCCGGCCAGGATGTCCTCGATGTCCTCCGCCATCGACCGGCCGTCCGGATAGCGATTGGCGGGGTCCTTGGCCGTCGCCCGCGCGACCACGTCGTCCACGACCGCGGGCACCTCCGGCCTGAGGAAGGAAGGGGGAGGCGGATACTGCCGGACCACGCGCACGAGGATGGTGGGGATGTTCTCCGCCGCGAACGCCGCGCGGCCGACGAGCAGGAAGTAGAGGACGGCCCCGAGCGCGAACAGGTCGGAGCGCCCGTCGATCGGCCGGCCCAGCGCCTGCTCCGGCGACATGTAGAGCGGCGTCCCGAAGAAGTGCCGGCCGGGCGTGAGGTTTCCCTGCTCCTGGGCCAGGCGCGCGATGCCGAAGTCCAGGATCTTGGGCTCGCCCGAGGCCAGGAGCACGATGTTGGCGGGCTTGACGTCGCGGTGAACGACCCCTTGTCGATGCGCGTGGTGCAGCGCCTCCGCCACGCGCTGCACGATGCGGAGCGCCTCCCGCCAGGGCAGGGGGCAGGCCGCGGACACGATCGCGGAGAGGGGCCGGCCGTCCAGGTGCTCGAGGGCCATGAACAGCGTGCCCGATTCCGGATCGCGACCGACGTCGTGCACGACCACGATGTTCGGATGGGACAGCCGCGCGGCGATCTGGGCCTCCGCGAAGAACCGCCGCTCGAACTCCTCCCGCTCGGGGGGCGCGACGGGGAAGGCGAGCCGGATGGCCTTGAGGGCGATGGTCCGATCGAGGACCGTGTCCAGGGCCTCGTACACGACGCCCATCATTCCGCGGCCGATCTCGCCGCGAATGTCGTAGCGGCCGATGGTGGCCGGCTGTCCGAGCTCCTGGAGCCGCATCGCCCCAATAGACCACGGCCCTCCGCGGACGGGCGCGCGCGGGCGCGAAATGCCGGGCCCGCGTGACCCGGGTCACACCGGCGGGCGCCGCCCCTCGCGCAACCGGATGGTTGCATTTCAGCCGGGTCCCGCGCTAACATGCAACCTGGAGGTTGCCTATGTCCAAGAGCGGCGAGACCAGCACCGACCGCATCGAGAAGAAGGTCCTGCTCCGGGCACCGCGGGCCCGGGTCTGGCGCGCCCTGACCGAACCGGCCCAGTTCGGGGCCTGGTTCGGGGCGAAGATGCCTCCCGGCTCCTTCGCGCCCGGGAAAACGACGCGCGCGGCCATCACCCACCCGGGCTACGAGCACCTGACCCTGGAGATCACCATAGCGAAGATGGAGCCGGAGCGCCTCTTCTCCTGGCGCTGGCACCCCGGCGCGGTGGACCCGAAGCGCGACTACTCGAAGGACCCCACGACCCTGGTCGTCTTCACCCTGGAGGAAGCGGAGGGGGGAACGCTGCTCACCGTCGTGGAGTCGGGCTTCGACAAGGTGCCTTCGGCCTACCGTGCCACCGCCTTCCGCGGCAACCGCGACGGTTGGACCGAGCAGATGAAGAACATCGAGCGCCATGTCACCGCCAACCCGGCGACGTAGGGCGGCGTCCCGGCGCACGGCGTTCACGGGGGCGGCGCCCATCTTCGCGGCCCTCGGCGACGCGATGCGCCTGCGCCTGGTCTCGCGGATGTGCGCCGGTGGGCCGCTGTCGATCGTCCAGCTCACGGGCGGCTCCGGAGTCACGCGTCAGGCCGTCACCAAGCACCTTCACGTGCTGGCGGAGGCCGGCCTCGTCCGCGACTCACGCGAAGGCCGCGAGCGCCGGTGGGAGCTCGACCCCTCGCGCCTCGACGAGGCCCGCCACGCTCTCGACGTCATCTCGCAGCAGTGGGACCACACCCTGGGCCGCCTGAGGGAGTTCCTCGAGCGCAGCGGGCGCTGACGAAGGCGGGGTGCACGCGGTATCCTCTTGCTCACGAGGAGGCGCGCATGCCCAGGTACATGGTGGAGAGGACGTTCAAGGGCGGTCTCGAGATTCCGGTCAACGCGGAAGGCGCGAAGGTGTGCATGGCCGTCGTGGGCACCAACGCGGGCGACGGCGTGACCTGGGTGCACTCCTACGTGAGCGAGGACAAGACGAAGACGTTCTGCATCTACGACGCGCCCAGCCCCGAGGCCATCCGCCGCGTCGCCGAGAAGAACACCGGATCACCCAGGTCAGCGTGCTCGATCCGTATTTCTATCGCTAGAAGCCGGCCGGACGCTCGTCCGCCACGCGCAGCGCTGCTTCCAGCGCGATCCCCACGCGCCCGAGGAGGCCCTCGTCGAAGAGCCGGCCGATGAGCGTGATCCCGTGCGGCACGCGTCGCTTGGGCTCGAACGTCGGCAGCGGATGCGCCGGGTCGGGAGCCCAGTCACTGCGGGCCTGGCCGACCTCGACGAACCCCGCGCGCAGCGTGAGCGAGGGATGGCCGGTCTGGTTCGAGATCGTGAGCATCTCGTCGCGCAGCGACGGCACGAGCAGCAGGTCGACCTTGTCGAAGAGCCGCGCCATCTCGCTTGCGACGAGGCGGCGGAAGCGGTCCGCCTGGACGAGGTCGACGGCGGAGAGGAAGCGCGACTGGCGGAAGATGTTCGGCCAGGCGTCGGGCACCTGCATCTTGAGCTGGTCCACGCCGCGGCTCAGGGTCAGCTCCTCGAAGGCGGCCGCCGCCTCCGCGAACAGGATCGTGTTGAGCGAGCCGTAGGGCCAGTCGGGGAGCGCGACCTCGACCGGGACGAGGCCCAGCTTGCGCGCCGTCTCGAGCGCGGCGCGATCCACGTCGGTGGCGGGGGACTCGGCCATCCACTTCGGAAAGTAGCCGAGCCTGAGCCCGGCGACGCTGGCGGTCGCGTCGAAGTCGAGGCGGCTGGGGACGCTGGCCACGTCGCCGGGATCGGGGCCGGTGATGGCGGCCAGGACCAGCAGCGTGTCCTCGACGTAACGCGCCATGGGCCCGAGCTTGTCGAGCGACCAGCACAGCGTCATGGCGCCGGTGCGGGGGACCCGGCCGTAGGTGGGGCGCAGGCCCACCACGCCGTCGCGCATGGCCGGCGCGACGATCGAGCCCCCCGTCTCGCTGCCAAGCGCGAAGGCCACGCAGCCGGCGGCGATGGCCGCGCCCGGGCCGGCGCTGCTGCCCGACGCCCCCTCCTCGAGCAGCCAGGGATTGTTCGTCTGCCCGCAGGACTGCGCCCGCGCGGTGCAGTCGCTCCACGACCGCGGCGTCCTTCTGAGGCACGCGATCGCGGAAGGGCTCGGCTCCATACGTGGTCGGGATGCCGGCGGTGTCCAGGAGGTCCTTCGCGCCCCAGGGGATGCCATGGAGCGGACCGAGGTAGCGGCCCGCGGCGATCTCCGCGTCCGCCTTCCGGGCCTGCGCGAGGGCGAGGTCGCGCGTCAGCGTGATGACGGCGTTGATCCTGGG
Source organism: Acidobacteriota bacterium (assembly GCA_003222295.1). Taxonomy (GTDB): domain Bacteria; phylum Acidobacteriota; class Vicinamibacteria; order Fen-336; family Fen-336; genus AA29. The sequence continues at coordinate 3,893 of QHVP01000158.1, forward strand.
CTGGAACCGCTCGAGCCGGTCCAGGTAGATCCGCGTGAGCCGCTCCGACGTCAGTGCGCGCGACTGGATCCAGCGCGAGAGGTCGCGGACCCCCGCGAACGCGATGTCCTCGTCCTTCGACGGCAGCTCTCGGGGCGCGCCCGCGCTGCGGACGAATCGATCGCGAGAGGGTCCGACGGTGACGCCGGGAATCGCGGGGCTCCACCGGCTGGCCGGGGCGAGGCCGGGATCGAGCGCCACCTTGCGCGGCCCGGTGCGGCGCTCGTACAGCGGCGCCATGGAGACACGCCAGTTGCCCGCCGCCTGCGCGCGCTCAGCGGGAGTGAACTGCACCTGCACGAGCTTTTCCGCCTCCGCGAACGTGGCCGCCGTGACCTCGGGCCCGACGGAAGGGCCGGTGCCGAAAGCCGGCGGCATGCCCGGGGGGGTCGGCGGCGAAGGCGGAGTCGGCGGCGCCTGCGGCTGGGCGGCCGCGCGCGCCGTGGCGACGAGGGCCGCGCTGGCCAGGCCGAGGGCGGTGCGCTTGAGGAAGTCGCGTCGTGCAGTGGTCATGGCGGGATTGTGAGCGATCCGAGGGGTGTCTGGCGACGGATGGGCAGGCCGTCCCACACGAAGCATCACTGAATGGCTGTTGCGTGCCATTGATTATGACGCCCACATTGCCGCCGTCGCGCGGTCCTCGGGCGCACGTGTGGTCGTCAGCGACAATCCCCGTGATTTCGCGGGGACTCGAGCGGCAGGGCATCCGGGTACTCGCGGCCACCGCCGCCCGTCAACTCCTGGGCCGGCGCAACCCGCGCCGTCGGTCCTAGTGCCGGGAGGACTCGATTCTTGCCGTGAAGGTCTTTCGCTCTATGCTTTACTGATGTCGAAACGGGGCATCTCTTCCAAGGGCCGGGTGGACCGGATCTTCGGGCTCATCAAGCCGGCGCACCCCACGGACAGCCTCGCTCTGCTGGACCAGATGCGCGGACCGCGCCCCGGAGGGCGTCGAGCCCGCCGCAAGTCAAGAGCGCGGCGGCCGAGCATGGCGCGCCGTCGGTCCTCACGCTAGACTAGCTCTCCACGGGAGCGCTCCGGGGGGAACTCCCGTCGGCCGAGGGCGGCCGTGCCATACGAGGAAGTGTGACGACCGCGCTCCTCAGGATCAGCGTCGGGAGTGCGCTCGTCGCCGCCCTGCTGCAGCTTCCGCAGCCCACCCGCGGTGCCGGTGAGGCCTCGCGCTTCGAACGGAGCCTCCTTCGGCCCGATAGCGACGAATCGCCCTCCTCGGGCCCGGCAGGCCACACCGAGTTCTACTTCACGCGCGCGGTCTACACCGCCTACCGGAGCCGGAACTGGGCCATCGACTATCCCCTGACCCATCTGGATGCTTTCCCCGACATACACCCCGTCCCGCTCGACGACCCCGACCTGAACCGGTTCCCGTTCCTCTATGCCGTCGAGGTCGGCCACATGGCGCTCACCGAGCCGGAAGTCCTGGGGCTGCGGCGCTATCTCCACGCGGGCGGGTTCCTGGTCGTCGACGACTTCTGGGGCACCCGGGAATGGGCCAACTTCGAGAGCGAGATCCGGCAGGTCCTGCCCGGCTGCACGATCGTGGAATTGCCCAAGGACCACCCGGTCTTCAGCGCGTTCTACGACATCAGGGAGTTCTACCAGGTGCCCAACGTCGGCAACGCCCAGACCGGGCACACCTGGGAGAAGGACGGGTTCGTGCCGTACTACCGAGGCATCTTCGACGACAAGGGACGGCTCATCGTCGCCATCAACCACAACACCGACCTCGGCGACGCCTGGGAGTGGGCGGAGGTGCCGGAGTACCCGCTGAAGTACTCCACCTTCGCGTACCAGATGGCGGTGAACCTCATCGTCTACTCGATGAGCCACTGATCCTCCATGGCTCCCTGGATCGAGCGGGTCTTCGAGCTGCTCTTCAAGTACCGTCCCTTCGTCTTCCAGAAGGGCCGATTCGTGATGGCCCCGCCCTGGCCGGCCGCGATCGTGCTCGTTCTGGGCGCGGCCGCGGTCGTGGTCAGCTACCAGAGAGCGAAGGGCGGCTCGGGCCGGGCTCCGCGCCTCGTGCTCGCCCTCCTCCGCACGACCGCCCTCGCCCTGGTGCTCTTCTGCCTGTGCCGGCCGGCTCTCGTCCTCTCGACGGTCGTGCCGCAGCAGAGCTTCCTCGGCGTGCTCGTGGACGACTCGCAGAGCATGCGCATCGCCGATGACGGTGCCACGAGGGGACAGGTTGCGGCGCAGAGCTTCGGGCCCGAGGCTCCGCTGCTCAAGGCCCTCTCCGACCGTTACAAGCTGCGGCTCTTCCGTTTCTCCGAAACCGCCGAGCGCCTGACGAGCACGTCGGATCTCACCTTCGAGGGCCGCCGCACCTCGCTGGCGCATGCCCTCGAGCGCGCGAGCCAGGAGCTCGCCGCCGTCCCCCTGGCCGGGCTCGTGCTCGTGACCGACGGCGCCGACAACGCGGACGCGGACGTGGCCGACCTCCTTCCGCGACTCCGCGCGCGGGCGATTCCCGTCTTCACGGTCGGAGTGGGTCGCGAGCGGTTCGCCAAGGACGTCGAGCTGACGCGGGTGGACGTCCCTTCCTCGGTCCTCAAGGGCACTTCCGTCACCGCCGAGGTGCGCGTGGCCCAGCGCGGCCTGGGCGGGCGGAAGGTCCAGCTCCAGGTGGAGGACGCGGGACGGGTGGTGCAATCCCAGGAGATCACGCTGCCCGCGGACGGGGAGTCCGCGGCCACGCGCGTTCATCTCACCGCCTCCGAGGCCGGTCCCCGCACCTTCCGCTTCCGCGTCGCCCCCCAGCCCGGCGAGCCGATCGCCGAGAACAACCAGCAGGACGTGCCGATCGAGGTCGTCGACCGGCGCGAGAAGATCCTCTACTTCGAAGGCGAGCCGCGCTTCGAGCTGAAGTTCATCCGCCGCGCGGTGGCCGAGGACAAGAACCTGCAGGTGGTCTGCCTGCAGCGCACGTCGCAGAACAAGTTCCTGCGCCTGGACGTGGACGACGCGGACGAGCTGGCGGCCGGGTTCCCCAAGACGCGCGAGGAGCTCTTCAAGTACCGCGGCCTCATCCTCGGGAGCGTGGAGGCCGGCTTTTTCACCGCGGACCAGCTCCGCATGATCGCGGAGTTCGTCTCCCTGCGCGGCGGAGGCCTGCTCACCCTGGGCGGGCGCCACTCCTTCGCCGAAGGCGGATACGCGCCCACCCCGCTGGCGGAGGTGCTGCCCATCGTGTTCGAGGACGGCCGCGACCCCAAGCAGCCGTTCTTCGCGGAGATGAAGGTGGAGCCCACGCCTTTCGGGATGACCCACGGCGTGACCCAGCTCGCCGCCACCGAAGAGAAGAGCGCGGAGCGATGGAAGAGCCTGCCTTCCCTCTCCACCCTCAACCCCATTCGGCGGACGGAGCCGGGGGCGGTGAGCCTCCTCCTCGGCCGCGGTGCCGGCCTGCCCGGCGCCCAGGTCGTCCTCGCCTACCAGCGCTACGGCGCGGGCAAGGCATTGGCCTTCACCGCCGACGATTCGTGGCTCTGGCAGATGCACGCCGACATCCCGCTCGAGGACATGACCCACGAGAACCTGTGGCGGCAGCTCCTGCGCTGGCTGGTGAGCGGCGTGCCCGGCCCGGTGACGGTGTCCGTCTCTTCCCCACGGACGTCCCCGGGCTCGCCGGTCACGATCCTGGCCACGGTGACGGACGAGACGCATCTGAAGGTCAACGACGCGCAGGTCGTCGCCCACGTCAAGGATCCCTCCGGCGGCGAGCGGGAGCTGCCTCTGGAATGGACGGTGGGCAAGGACGGTGAGTACGCCGCGCGCTTCACGCCGCCCGACAAGGGTGCATACGAGGTGCGCGTCGAAGCCGAGCGCGCCGGCAAGCGGCTGGGCGGCGAGACCGCGGAGGTGCAGGCGGCGGACCTCGCCACCGAGTACTTCGGGGCGGAGATGCGCCGGCCCCTGCTCGAGCGGATCGCGGAGGAGACGGGCGGCCGCTTCTACACGCCCCAGACGGTGAAGGCGCTGGCGGAGGACATCAAGTACGGAGGCGGCGGGGCGACGGTGCCGGAGACGAAGCCCCTGTGGGACATGCCCGCGCTGTACCTCGCGATCGTGGCCCTGGTCTCC
>QHVP01000694.1 GCA_003222295.1 Acidobacteriota bacterium
GCCAGCGCGGCCATGAAGAGCACGGTGTGGAGGTTCTCCGTCATCGTCCAGCTCGTCATCTCCACCGCCGGCCACCAGAGGGCGTAGGCCACGCCCGCCCAGGCGCCGCGCGGGCCCGCGACCCGCCGCCCCAGCGCCGCCACCGCCACCGCGGCCACGGCGTCGAGCGCGCACTGCACGACCCGCAAGGGCAGGAGATGCGGCCCGAACAGCCGGAACACGACGCCGAGGAACAGGTGGTAGAGAGGGGCGATCGTCCACTCCCCGTTCCAGAGCCGCCATTCGTCGCTCAGGAGGACGTAGCGCACCGGCGCCGGATGCTGGGCGAGCAGGAGGCCGTTCGTGAAGTAGTGGTACTGATGGCCGTAGAGGAGCGGCTGATCGACGAGGAACGTGAAGGCGAGACGGGCCGCGAGCGCGACCGCGAACACCGCCGCCGCCCAGGGCCGCGGCGGCCTCAAAGGAGCAGGCCGCCGTCCACTCCGACCACGGCGCCGTTGATGAAAGACGCGAGGTCGGACGCGAGGAAGACGTAGACGGCCGCCACTTCCTCCGGGCGGCCGAGGCGTCCGGCCGCCGTGCGCTGGAGCAGCCCGCTCAGGACCTTCTCGGGCACTCCCCGCGACATGTCCGTGTCGATGAAGCCGGGCGCGACCGCGTTCGCGGTGATGCCGAGCGGGCCCAGCTCGCGCGCCCACGCCCGCGTCATGCCGATGATGCCGCCCTTGCTGGCGGCGTAGGCGGTCTGTCCGTAGTTGCCCATGCGGGCCACCACCGAGGTGGCGGACAGGATGCGCCCGCCGCCGGCCGCGCGCATGGGGCGTAGCGCGGCCCGCGTCCCGATCATGGTGCCACGCAGGTTGACGTCGAGGGTGGCGGCCCAGTCGTCGTCCGACACCTTGCCCAGCGTGGCGTCGCGGACGATGCCGGCGTTGTTGACGAGCACGTCGAGGCGTCCCCATTCCGCGACGACGGCATCGACCGCGCGTTCCATGGCGGGCGCGTCCGTCACGTCCGCGGGGATGGCGAGCGCGTCCGAGCCCGCCCGCCCGATGGCGTCCGCCGTCCGCTCGATGCCCTCCCCGTCCCGGTCCGCGAGGGCCACGCGCGCGCCCGCCTCCGCCAGGGCGAGGGCGGTCGCCGCCCCGATCCCCCGGGCCGCGCCCGTGACGAGCGCCACACGGCCCTCCAGGCTGAGCACATCGGGCGACATCGCGTGAACCTAGCGCACCGGCGGGGGGGCCGCAAACGAGAGACGTCGAAGGGATCGTCGGCGCTCCGGCCATTGCAGGCCGAGCGCGCCCATGGGAGGCTGTAACGTCAATGCTGAAGACCGGCGACCGCATCGGAGACTGGATCATCGAGAGCCCGCTCGGCGAGGGCGGGATGGGGGCCGTCTTCCGCGTTCACTCTGCCTTGAGCGAGCGCGTGGACGCGGCCCTCAAGGTGATGAAGCCGTCGCTCGAGCCGGACGCGCGCGCGCGCTTCGTGCGCGAGGCGGAGGCCCTTTCCGCCCTGCGCCATCCCGCGATCGTCCGCGTGATGGGCTTCAGCGAGGACACCCGCCGCGGCCTGCTGTACCTCGTCATGGAGCTGGCGGAGGGGGAGACCCTGAAACGCCGGCTGGAGCGCGGCCCCATGCCGCTGCCGGAAGCGCTGGCCACGTTCGTTCCGCTGGCCGGGGGCCTGGAGCACGCCCATGCGGAGGGGATCTCCCATCGCGACCTCAAGCCGTCGAACATCGTCCTGACTCCCGATGGCCCGTGCCTCGTCGACTTCGGCATCGCAGCCGCGGCGCAGTCGGGAGACCTCACCGGCAAGGGCCATCTCGGCACGCTCAGCTACCTCCCTCCGGAGGTCTTCCGCGGCGAGCGCGCCGAGCCGCGGAGCATCGACGTCTACGGCCTGGGCCTCCTCCTGAACGAAGCGCTCACCGCAGTGCACCCGTTCCCGCTGGAGGCGGGCCTCACGCCCGCGGCCGCGCTGGCCACGGTCGGCATGCGCAAGCTGCAGCAGCCGGCCCTGGACCCGGGAGAGACGGCGCCCGAGCCTCTGCGCAAGCTCATCCGCGCGGCCACGAGTCCAGATCCCCGCACTCGTCCAGACATGGCCCTGATGCATCGCGTCCTCGCGTCCCTCCTCGAACGACGCGGGGGAGCGGCGGCGCCGGCGGCGGCCGGGGCGGAGTCTCCGCGCGTTCCCGCCTGGTCCCCTCCACCGGATAGGACGATGCGGGTCCCGGATCCGGTATCTCCGATCGGGAGTCGGACGGGGAGCACGACGTCGTCGCACGTGCGGCGCCGCTTTCGGGA
>QHVP01000151.1 GCA_003222295.1 Acidobacteriota bacterium
CGACGCTATAGACGTTCGAGAGCATGAAGTCCGAGGTATAGCCGAGCAGGTAATCGCCGAGCGCCTGTCCCGTGAAGCGGTTGCGGAAGCGCAGCGCGCCGCGCGTGGCCGGGACGTCCATGAACTGGTTCTTCATGAGGATGAAGTCGCCGCCGAGCTTGAAGGCGTGCTTGCCCTTCAGCCAGGAGACCGAGTCCAGGAGCTCGAGCTGTCTGGTGTGCTGGAACTTGGGCAGGAAGTCCGGTGAGCCGAGCCGTCCCAGACCCGAGCCACCGAAGAACGTGTCGATGGTGATGCCGGGCAGGCCGCCGGCCACGATGGGGTCGGTGATGGAGTTGCGGACCAGAGCGGCGCCCGACGGCTGCTGGCCGAACGGCTGCTGGTGCGCGTCCGAGGTGGCCTGCTGCCAGTTGAAGCGCAGCTCGTTGACCACGGTGGGGCTGAAGATGCGCGTCCAGCCCGCGACGGTGCCGTTGGTCTTGATCGTCTGGTTGCCGAACGCGGACGTGCCCGTGCCGTCGAGGATGCCGCCGAACGCGCCCGGGATGTTCCGCTTGCGGTTCGAGTAGATGTAGCGCGCGAAGACGTTGTCGTTCGGGGACAGGTGGAGGTCGAGCCGCGTCAGCAGGCGGTCGTTGTTGTCGGTGATGTCGGCGATGCGGAGGAAGTTGTTCGCGCCGGGCTGGTTCGGGAGCGGCACGAGGTCCAGGATGGCCTTCGCCGTGGGGTCGAAGCGGCTGGACGGGATGGTGTTGTTCGGGAAGTTCGCGCCCGTCAGCGGATCCTTCACCGCCGTCGTGAAGATCCCGTTGCGCTGGTCGGCGGTGGGCACGTTCGTGATGCGGGTGACGCCGCGCGTGATCCGCGTCCCCTCGTAGTCGGCGAAGAAGTAGGCCTTGTCCTTCGAGATGGGCCCGCCGAGGTTGGCCCCGAACTGGTTCTGCTTGTTCGGCGGCTTGGCCACGTGGGCCCGCTTGGAGAAGAAGTCGTTCGAGTCGAGGGACTCGTTGCGGTAGAAGTCGTAGGCCGTCCCGTGGAAATCATTGGTGCCCGACTTCGTGCTCACGCTGATGGCGGCGCCGGGAGAGCGGCCGTACTCCGCCGAGTAGGGGCTGGTCACGACCTTGAACTCCTGGATGGCGTCGACGGAGGGACGCGAGACCTGGGTGGTCAGCTCCTGGACGTTCTCGGAGATGCTGTTGTTGTCCACGCCGTCGAGCAGGAAGTTGTTCTGGATCGCGCGCACGCCGTGGACGTTCACGCCGCCCGTGCGCCCGAAGGAGGTCCCGCCACCCTGCTCGGTGAACCGATCGCCCTGCACGCCGGGCACGAGCGCGAGGAGGTCGTCCCAGTTGCGGATGGCCAGGGGCAGGTTCGCCACCTTGCCCTGGTCCATCACCGTGCCCAGCGAGGATTGCTCGGTGTTGAGGAGCCGTACCTCTCCCTGGACCGTGACCGTTTCCGTGGCCCCCCCGACCCCGAGAGCGAAGTCGACGCGGCCCTTCTGCCCGGTTTCCAGGATGACCGTACGGCTCGCCTTCTGGAACCCGGACATCTCCGCGACCACGACGTAGCGGCCGGGGACGAGGCTCACCACGAGATAGGTCCCCTCCGCGTTCGTCGTGGTCGCCGTCGGCGCCTGCGGGCCGGTGACGGTGACGGTCGCGCCGGGGACCACGGCCCCGGTCGAGTCCTTGACCGTTCCCGTCAGCGTCGCGCGGTCGACCTGCGCTTGCGCCTCACCCGCCGCCAATAGGAACGTTCCAATTACGACGTACAGCAGTCGCCTCATCGTTCACTCCTCAGTAAGAGCGAGGGGAAGTCGCCGGTCGGCCGATGCGGAAGGGCACCAGTGGGACCATCGGGAAATCGGCAGGACAGTACCCCTCGCCTCCAATCGTTGTCAAGGCGCGCGCCATCCACCTGGAACCTTTTGGATACACGCCCCGTAGCTTCCGGTGCCGGCGTGACGAGCGTGCGACGCTCCCGCGTCGTCGGCAAGGAGAGCGCCATGATCGACCGAATCGGCTGGCCGAGCGCGATCACGGGCCTCCGGCGGCGCCTCCTGCGTGCGGCCGCCTGGTACGCGTCGGCGCGCACGACGTTCGAAGTGCTTCGGCTCCTGGACGAGGAAGCCGCATTGGCCCCCGCCGCATCACCGCGCGAACCCCGCCCGGCCTTCGTCGCCCACCCCGGCTTCGAGGTCTGAACAGGTAGAAAGCGGCGCGTCAGCCGGCCGCCACACGCTCCGTCGCGGCCACCGGGATCCGATGGCCCGTCCGAGTGTCGAAGAAAACCGCGCGCGAGAGGTCGGGCCGGACCCACACCACTGAGCCCGGGTCCGCTATACGGTCGGGCGCGGTCCGCGCGGTGACGCGCAGCCCGGCGCACTCCAGGATGAGCACCGTCTCGCTCCCCATCGGCTCCACGACGAGGACGCGGCCCTCGACGCGGCCGGGGCCGGGCGCGTCCCACACCGCCACCTCCTCCGGCCGCACGCCCACCTCGACGCGTCCGTTGCTCGACACCAGCGTGGCCACGTCCGCGGCCACGTCCAGGTCGGTGCCCAGCACCTGCACGCGGTCCCTCCCGCCGGCGCGGGCCGGCCAGAGGTTGATGGCCGGGCTGCCGACGAACGTCGCCGCGAAGCGCGTGGCCGGATGACGATACAGATCGAGCGGCGTCGCCACCTGCTCGATGGTCCCCGTGCGTAGCAGGGCCACGCGGCGGCCGAGGGTCATGGCCTCGCCCTGATCGTGCGTCACGTAGAGGGTCGTCGTGCCCAGCTCCTGCTGCAGGCGCTTGAGCTCACCGCGGGTCTGGACGCGGAGCTGCGCGTCGAGGTTCGAGAGCGGCTCGTCCATCAGGCACACCGCGGGCGCGCGCACGATCGCGCGCGCGAGGGCGACCCGCTGCTGCTGGCCGCCCGAGAGCTGGGCAGGGCGGCGGTCGAGCAGCGGCTCCAGCTCGAGTCGCGCCGCCGCCTTGCGCACGCGCGGATCGATCTCCGCGGGCGCGGCGTGACGGGCGCGCAGCGGGAACGCGATGTTCTCGAAGACGCTCAGGTGCGGGTAGAGCGCGTAGTTCTGGAACACCATGGCCACGTCGCGCGCGGCCGGCGGCAGATGCGTGACTTCGCGCTCGCCGATCCAGAGTCGGCCCGCGTCCACCGTCTCCAGGCCGGCCAGCAGCCGCAGGAGCGTCGTCTTGCCGCAGCCCGAGGGCCCGAGGAGCACGAGGCACTCGCCGGGCTCGACCTCGAGGTCGATCTCGCGCAGCGCCGCCGCCTCGCCGTAGCGCTTCGTGACCTTCTCGAACCGGATGCGCATGGGGCGCGACTCTCCCTCGTTTGCGCGTCGCGGGCAAGTCTTCGATACTCCGATCCCTGCCCATGACCCCCGCTCCCACCCCGTTGCTCGAGATGCGCGGGCTCGCCAAGCGGTTCGGAGCGCAGGTCGCCCTCCAGGACGTCTCCCTGGCCATCGCCGCGGGCGAGGTGCACGCCCTGGCCGGCGAGAACGGCGCGGGCAAGTCCACGCTGATGGCCATCCTCTCGGGCGCGCTCGCGCCCGACGAGGGAGAGATCCTCTGGGAAGGGCGGCCGGTCGGGCTGCCCGACGTACGGTCGGCGCAGGCCCTCGGCATCAGCATCGTGCACCAGGAGCCGCAGCTCGTGGCCAGCCTCAGCGTGGCCGAGAACATCGGCCTGGGCCGGCTTCCCCATCGCGCGGGTCCGCTGCGCCTCGTCGACACGGGCGCTATGCGCGCGGCCGCGCGGGCCGCCCTGGGCCTTCTGGGCGTCACCGTCCCCGTGGAAGCGGCGGTCGGCGCCATCGGCGTCGCCCAGCGGCAGCTCGTCGCCGTCGCGCGCGCCCTGCACTTCGGGGCGCGGCTGATCATCCTGGACGAGCCGACGTCTTCGCTGTCCCTGGGCGAGATCGAGGCCCTGCTCACGAGCCTGCGCGCCCTGCGCGCGCGCGGTACGACCCTCGTGTACATCTCGCACCGCCTGGAGGAGCTGCGCGCGATCGCCGACCGCGTCACCGTCCTGCGCGACGGCCGCGTGGTCACGACCGCGCCCATGGGCGCGATGGACAACGAGGCGCTCATCACCGCCATGTCCGGCCGCGAGCTGGCGGCGGACCTCCAGACCGGTCCCCCCCCTCCCGGCGCGGAGCCACGGCTGCGCGTGCGCGACCTGGCGCAGGCGGGACGGCTGCACGCCTTCACCCTCGACGTCCGCGAAGGCGAGGTCGTCGGCCTGGCCGGCCTCATGGGCGCCGGGCGCTCGCGCGTGCTGCGCACGATCTTCGGCGCCGACCGGCGGACGGCGGGCGTGGTCGAGGTGCGCGCGGCCGGCGGATGGCGCGCGGTGCATGACGTGGCGAGCGCGATCGCGGCCGGCGTCGGGCTCGTGCCCGAGGACCGGCGCGCCCTCGGTCTCGTCTTCACCGCCACCGTCTGCGACAACGTGGGCCTGCGCACGCCGCCGGACGCGCGGCGATGGGGGCTCCTCCTTTCGCGCGTCCTGCGCGCGCTGGCGGAGGCGGCGGTGGCGACGCTGCGCATCAAGGCGCGCGGGATCGACGACCCGGTGCGGACGCTCTCCGGCGGCAACCAGCAGAAGGTGGTGCTCGGCCGCTGGCTGCGCGACACGCGCGTGCTCCTGCTCGACGAGCCCACGCGCGGCGTCGACGTGTCCGCGAAGGCGGAGATCCATCGCCATCTGCGCGCGCTAGCCGCCTCCTCGGTGGCGCTCCTCGTCGCGTCCTCCGAGATCCCGGAGCTGCTCGCCCTGTGCGATCGCATCGTGGTGATGCGGCAGGGGCGGGTCGCCGGGGAGCTGCCGCGCGACCGGGCGACGCCGGCGGAGATCCTCTCCCTGGCCACGGGGGCGACGGAGAGGCGCGCCTCGTGACCCGCACCCCGTGGTGGCAGCGGCTGGCGCCGCTCCTGGGCCTCTTCCTCCTCTGCCTCGTGCTCTCGCTGGCCTCGCCGCACTTCCTCACCGTGGACAACCTGCTCAACGTCCTGCGACAGTCCGCCATCAACGCGATCCTGGCCCTGGGCCAGCTCCTCGTGATCATCACCGCCGGGATCGACCTTTCCATCGGTTCGATGGTGGGCCTCACCATCGTGGTCCTGACCCTCCTCATGCGGCACGGAGTCTCGGCCCTCCTGGCCGCCGCTCTCACCCTGGGGCTGGGGACGCTGATCGGGCTGGGGAACGGCCTGCTCCTCACGCGGCTGCGGCTCCCGCATCCCTTCATCTCGACCCTGGGGACGCTCAACGTCGCGCGCGGGGCCGCGCTGCTCCTGGCCGGCGGGGTGCCGATCAGCGGCCTGCCGCCGGGCTTCCGCGCGGGGGTGGCGGGCTCGCTTCTCGGAGTGCCCATGCCGGTGGTGATCGCGGCCGTGGCCTACCTCATCACCCACGTGTTCCTGAGCCGGACGGTCTACGGCCGCGACCTCTACGCGATCGGCGGCAACCGCGAGGCCGCGCGGCTCTGCGGGATCCCGGTGGACCGGCGGCTCAACCTGGCCTACGCCCTCAGCGGCGCCGCCGCTGCCCTGGCCGCCGTCGTCCTGGCCGCGCGCATGAACTCCGGTTTCCCGCTGGCGGGCACGGGCGCGGAGCTCGACGCCATCGCCGCCGTCATCATCGGCGGGGCCAGCTTCTTCGGGGGCGTGGGGACGGTGGGCGGCACCCTGATCGGCGCCCTCATCATCGGGTTCCTGCGAAACGGGCTGAACCTGCTCGACGTCTCCGCGTTCTGGCAGATGATCGTGATCGGCGTCGTGATCGTGGTGGCGGTCTGGATCGACGTGCTGCGCCAACGAGTGGGGAGGGCGGCGTGAAGGGTACGAGGACGACACGAGTCTGGCTGGGAGCCGCGGTCATGGCCGCGGGCGCGCTCACGGGCTGCCGAGCCGCGAACGATCACCCGGCTCCCGGCTCCAGCGCCCCGCCGAAGGAAATCGAGATCGCGCTGGTGACGAAGGCCATGGACAGCGAGTTCTGGCTGGTTCTCGCGGACGGGGCCAAGGCGGCGGCGGCCGCGCACCCCGGGGTGAAGCTGTCCATCGTCGCCCCCGACCGCGAGATCAACATCGACCAGCAGGTCTCCATCCTCGAGGACCAGACGCGCAAGGGGGTGAGGTCGCTGGTGGTCTCGCCGGCGGGATCGGCCCAGATCCTCTCCGCCCTCGAGCAGGCGACGCAGCGCGGCGTGCCCGTCATCCTCGTGGACACCGATGCGCCGTTCGACAAGAAGGTCACCTACATCGGGACCAACAACCGCCGGGGCGGGCAGCTCGCGGCCAAGGGCCTGGCGGAGGCCATCGGAGGGCCGGCCGAGGTCGCGCTCATCCACGGCGTTCCCGGCAACGAATCTCAGGACGAGCGCGCGCAGGGGTTCATCGACGCCCTCGCTTCCGACTACCCAAGGCTCAAGCTCGTGGCCCGCCAGCCCGGCAACAGCGAGCGGGCGCTGGGCCTCACGGTCATGGAGAACATCCTCACCGCCCATCCCGGCATCAAGGGTGTCTTCGCCACGAACGACCAGATGGCGCTGGGCGCGATGGAGGCGCTGGAGGCGCGCGGCCTGCGCGGCAAGATCAAGATCGTCGGGTTCGATGCGACGAAGGAAGCCGTGCAGGCCACCGTCGAAGGACGCCTGGCCGGCAGCGTGGCCCAGAACCCGTTCATGATGGGCCAGCGCGGGGTCGAGGCCGCCCTGGCCGCTCTGGACGGGAAGCCCGTCGAGAAGCGCATCGACACGGGCACCGAGCTCGTGACGGCCGCGAACGCTGCCCGGTATCTGAAGTGACCGCGGCGTGATCGCGTTCTTGGTCCTGGCCGCAGCGCTCTGGGATCGTCCCTTCATCGTGGACCGCCCGGGCGAGGTCACGGCCAGCGTCGCCGCGCGCTGCGGAGGATGCTCGTGGGCCTCGCCCGCGCGAACGGCGGCGGTGCTGATCCTCGAGGTCGACGGCCGCTACTCCCAGCATCTGAACGTCACGCGCGGCGAGAGGCCGGCTGACTATCCGGTCCGCCTGGGGAGGCTGGCCGCGGGCACGCATCGCCTGGGCATCCGGCTCGACCGCGGATGGACGCCCTACCGCGCCCTGGCCTTCGCCCCCGTCCTCCACCCGCGCCCGAACGAGCTCGGGCGCTTCACCGACGTGCCCCTGGTCATGTGGTACGAGACGGACGGGACGCCGCGCGGCACGCGCCTTCGCTACTCCGTCATCTTCAGCAACGAGGACGGCGGCACGCCCGCGGACCGGCTGCTCGCGACGTGGGGCCGCCTCACCGACATCGAGTACGTGCTCGGCATCGAGTTCGATCGCGAAGGCCGCGTCCTCGAAGCGACCTACCAGGCCAAGGACCACAAGATCGTGCCCTATCGCAGTCTCGTGCCCGGGCGGCACCCTCCACTCTGGGTCGTCACCGACAACAACATGGTCAGCGACCGCGGAGAGACGCGCCCCGTCTACGCGCCGGTCCCCGTGCCCTTCGATCTGGCCACGACCTCGCGCGAGGCCGTGATGGACGCGCAGCCGTGGACCTACCAGGTGAGCTCGCAAGAGGCCCAGCGGGAGGGCCGGGTGGACGAGAGCCCGCGGCCGGGGTCGCATCGCATCTTGGACCCGCGGCGTTACGTGTACGTCGAGGCCTGCGCGGCGACGCGCGACGCCACCCTGACCTTCGGGGTCGCGGTGGACGGGCGAGACGGCCTCCGCTGGTCCGAGTCCGACGCCGGGCAAGGCGAGTACCGGATCATCCGCCAGACGAGCGAGTTCCCCAACGGCTGCTTCCGCGGCGCGGCGGCGCTGCCGGCCGATGCCGGAGAGGCAACGCTCCGCGCACTCCGATTCAGGGCCTACACGCGCCGGACGCGCGAGGGCGAGCCGCCCATCCCGCCCGGCACGGCGGCGGCATCCGTCCTGCGCGTGAACAAGGTCTTCCGCCTCGGCCCCGATTTCCTCCCCGGCCGCTCTCTCTTCGAATGGAAGGGGGCCCTGCCCCTCGTCGTGGACGGACCCGCGGGCGAGATCGACGTCGGCGCGCCTCGCACGCCTTGAGCCGCGCGGGATCGGGGTCTAGACTTCCGCCCCCGGGAAAGGAGACCCCATGCTGCGTGGGACGGCGCGCGAGGCGGCCGCGGAATTCCTCGGTACGGCCGTGCTCCTCGCGTTCGGATCGGCGGTGGTGGCTCAGGTCGTCCTGAGCGGCCAGACGCACGGCGGCTACCTGTCCATCAACATCGCGTGGGGC
>QHVP01000693.1 GCA_003222295.1 Acidobacteriota bacterium
GTCTTCGAAAGTGCCGTCAAACGTCACGACGAACGTACCGGCAGGGAGATCGAGCCGGGCCACGGAGACGCCTGAGCCACGGGTTTCAAGGTTCACATATGCCATTACGCCGGGTATGGCGACACTCCCCCTGAAGTCGAAGTGCGTCGCGAAGACGGGGGGACCGGTGCCGGTTCCGGGGGGCCCCGCGGGTCCAGCCGGTCCCGTCGGTCCACTCGGTCCTGTTGGGCCGGCCGGTCCGGCCGGCCCCGCGACGCCGTTGACTCCGTTGGTTCCGTCGCGGCCTGCCGGACCGGCCGGTCCCGCAGGGCCCGTGGAGCCGGGCAGCCCCTGCGGACCCACGTCCCCCATGTCGCCCTTCGGCCCCCTCGGGCCCACCGGCCCGACCGTGCCGATGGTCACCTCGAATACGCCGTTCTGCAGCGCGCTGGGTCCCCGCGACACCTTGAGCACATAGCTGCCGGGCTCGAGACCGGGCGGTAGCTGCGCCAGCACCTGGGAATCCGTCGCGGTCACGACGCCGAGCGGCGTGCCCGCCAGCGTCACCACGACGGTACTATCGTTGTTCCAGAGCAGCCGATCGCCCTCGATCATCAGGGTTTCGCCGCTGAGGTCGACCTCTACCCTTTGCACGACGAGTTGCGGGCGGCTTGTGCCCTGGGCATGAGCCACACCGCTCAGCCCGCCGGCGCCGGCCAGGAAAAGGACCGTCGACAAGACGCTCCACCCACGTCTCCACTCTGTCCGCGTCATGCTCCACCTCCTTGAATGGCACGCGTTTCTCGGGTCGGCAGTCCGAGCCCTTTGCTCTTCACGCGCAATCGGACGGAAAACAGGCCCACGACCCGGCCCCGCGCCTGGGCCAGGTCTCGTCCAACGCCAATCGCGGGTGAGGCGAATCCGCTGTTCGGGGTACAAGGGCCCGGGACGCTCCTGACCGACGCGTGGCGGCCCAGGCGCATGTACACTCCTTTGCGATCGGGCGGGAGCGTAGCGCCCGGTCCCGGCGGCGTTCACGTCGCTTTCCGCACAGGAGACCGACTCCGTGAAGGTGCTGGCCGTCATCCCGGCCCGTGGCGGGTCCAAGTCGATCCCGCGCAAGAACCTGGTCGACGTCGCGGGACGGCCGCTGATCGCCTGGGTGATCGGGGCGGCAGGTGAAGCGAAGCGGCTCGACCGCGTCATCGTCTCCACCGAGGACGAGGAGATCGCGGAGACGGCCCGCCGCTGGGGCGCGGAGTGCCGTGCGGCCCTGTACACCGTCGACACCCGCGGCCTCAGCCCCGAGAGCGTGAGGGCCGAGGACAACGTGGCGCACCTGAGCGCGTCCACGATCCAGGGAATTCCCGGCCAGCGAGTCCTGGGGCGCTTCACGGCGGAGGAAAGCCTGTCCTACCTGGCCGAGCGCACGGGCGGCCTCATGGTGAAGGGGTCCAACGATCCCGGCCGCAGCCTCGACCGCGTCCTGGAGGACCAGCAGGGGTACTACCTCATCGGCTACTCCGCCTTCGGCCTTCTTCGACGCGCCGGCGGGGCACCCCGCGTTCCACAAGCTCCAGGTCTCCGTCCGCCGCCCGGGACTGCGCGTGCGCTCCCGCGGCGGGCTCTACGGCGTGCTCGACGCGGTGACGCCGACGGTGACGAGGCACGAGCGGGCCGGCTGGCGGCGGCCCTGGTGTCGCCCTTCGCGGCCGCGCGCGATGCTGCGCATCGATGGGCGCGACGTCAGCTTCGCGGAGACGCCCGACGGAGGCCGCCAGGCCGTCCTCGACGTCGCGGCCGTCACGTTCGGCGCGGCCGAACGGACGCGCCGAACCCGCGATTTCGCGACCCCGGCTGGAGACGCAGGTCCGCTTGTGGCGCGGGCGGGAAGCGGTCTACGAGGGCGCCCCGACCGCGATGCCCGTCGCGCACGCGGCCGAGCACCGGGTCGTGGCTGGAGGCCGGCTCAACCTCAGCTCACAGCTCCCGCCCGGCGATTACACGCTCCAGGTGGTGGTGACCGACACGCTCGCGCCGCGCGCGCAGGCGGTGGCCATGCAGTGGACGAACCTGGAAGCGGTCCGGGCGGCTCAGGATCCGAGATGAAGGCTCTGCGCGCGATCGGAAGGCGCAGGCTCGCGCTCAATGCCGCCGCGCGGGCTCTCGCCCGGCGTCTGGCGCAGTCGGAAGAACCGGAGTGCCCATGGATCGGCCAGGACGCGCGGCGCGAGCTCGCGATCCCCCAGATGCGCTCGCCGCCGGTCCGCCGCGCCCGTTGACGCCCGCATCCGCTGCTTCCGGCAGGTACTCCCGCTCCGCGCGGCGGAGGGCCTGGTAGCGGGCGAACACCGTCCGCTCGTCCTCGAGTCCCAGCATCGATCTCAGCGAGCTGCCGCGGAAGGTGTGGGCCAGCATTTCCCGTCCGTGCCGCAGCACGAACCGGGGGTTGTGCGCGAGCGCCGGCCAGAAATGCCGCAGCTTCATCCAGCGCTCGGCGCGCCAGCGCTGGTACTCGATCTCGGCCGCCGGGAGATGCGCGCTGCGCACCACCGCCGTCGTGCCGTCGTACTCCTCGACGTTCTCGTTCACGACCAGGCCCCGCTCGCGGAACTCCTTCGTCATCGGAGTGCCCGGATACGGCGTCGGATGCTGGATGTAGGGCCAGTCGACCTCCGCGCGGGCGAAGGCCAGGTTCGCTTCGATCGACTCGCGCGTGTCCTCGGGGTTGCCGACGATCAGTCCGCCCACCACGTACATGCCGTGCCGGTGGAGGACGTCGATCGCGCGCTGCGTCGCGTTGCCGGCCGCCTTCCCGTTTTCGCGCTGCTGGTTCTTCGCGGCGGCCCGGAGGAACTGCAGGTCGCCCTCGAGCACGTTCTCGATGCCGAGGAACACGTAGCGGAACCCGGCCGCCTTCATGAGCGGGGCCAGCCGGTCCCCGTGGTTGGCGATCGACGAGGTCATGCCCTGAACGAGGTAGTCGACGTCCTGCAGGCCGCGATCGACGATGCCGCGGCAGATCGCCTCGAAGCGACCCACGTCGATCGTGATGTTGTCGTCCACGATGAAGATCGCGCGCGCCCCCCGGGCGCGCGCGTCCCCGATGTCGTCGAGCACGCGGTCGATGGACCAGGTGTGGAAGTTGCGGCCGCGCATCTCGATGATCGAGCAGAAGCTGCAGTCGTAGGTGCACCCGCGTGAGGTCTCGACCACGTCGATCGGCCTCCCCAGGAAGGTGTAGCCCTGCAG
Organism: Acidobacteriota bacterium; assembly: GCA_003222295.1. Classification (GTDB taxonomy): domain Bacteria; phylum Acidobacteriota; class Vicinamibacteria; order Fen-336; family Fen-336; genus AA29. Next base: position 3,232 of record QHVP01000693.1, read on the forward strand.
CACGCGCGCGGCGCGCCGCGGCGGCCGCACGTCCTCGCCGCTGAGCCGGCTCACCGGGCGATCGGGGTTGCGCACGAACGTGCCCGCCCTCCGGTAGGAGAGACCGGCCACGGCGGCCGGCTCCACTCCCCGCTCCAGGGCCCGTACCAGCTCCCGGAAGGTGATGTCACCCTCCCCGCGGACGATGAAGTCCACGCCCCACGAGGGGTCCTCGTACACGTCCGCGGCGAGGCTGGGGTCATAGCCACCCACGACGACCCGGACCTCGGGCTGCAGGTCGCGGATGAGCGCGATCACGCGCTTCGCCGTGCGCCGCTGGAAGGTCATGATCGACAGGCCGACGACGTCCGGGGTTCGCTCGCGCATCAGCCCCTCGACGGTCTGCCGGACCTGGCGCTGCGCGAGGATGAGATCCGCGATCGCCACCTCGTGATGGGGGTCGAGGTTGCCGGCCAGCGATCCGAGCGCACCGTTCGGCATCCGCATGGTCACGGGCGAGGTGTGCTCGAAGGCGTCGGGCATGGAGAGGAGGAGAATGTTCATGCGAACCCCCGCCAGCGCGGCTGCAGGCCCATCGGAGGCCTGAGACTGAAGATACTTCGCGCGCGGCAGGGACGCAATCGTCACTCCGTATCCAGCGTGCGGCCCGCGCCGAGCTGGTCGAAGTTCAAGATGGCGTTGAACACGAGGAAATAGCTGCCCAGGGTCTCCCCGCGCCAGACCGGGTTGTTCGAGAAGAGGACGACGTGGCCCTTCTCGACGGGCACGTCCACCACGGCCGGGTGCTTCGCGATGTCGCCCGCGCCCTCCAGGAGGCCGGAGACGAGCAGCTCCTTCTCATCCCCGTAGCGCAGCACCGTGCGCGGCCGCTGCGCGGGAGGGATGACGTAGATGGGGTTTCGCCGCTGCTCCTCGGTCAAGGGC
>QHVP01000697.1 GCA_003222295.1 Acidobacteriota bacterium
TGCTCGTGAACGTCTGGGCCACGTGGTGCGGTCCCTGCAAAAAGGAAATGCCGAAGCTCGACCGGCTCTACCAGGACCGGAAGGGCGAGGGGTTCATGGTCTTCGGGCTGTCGACCGAGGACGTCGAGGAGCAGCGCAGGTTCAACCAGGAGCAGGTAACGGTGAGCTATCCGCTTCTCACCATGGCCGGCAAGGTGCCGGACATGTATCGCAACACCGCACAGTACCCGGCGAACTTTCTCATCGGTCGCGCGGGACGATTGCAGCCGGCACCGGGCATCGGGGAGCCTTTCGAGAAGCTCGAGGCCGCCGTGAACTCGCTCCTGAAGGGCGCTCGCTAGGTGGCCAGTGGATACTCCTCTGCCGTCCAGCCGGTGACTCCGGCGATCATCTTCTTCACGGGCCGGCCGAGGCGCGCGAGCGCGACGGCGGCGCGATCGGCGCCGTTGCAGTGCGGGCCGGAGCAGTAGACGACGAAGAGCATCTCCGCCGGAAAGGCGGAAAGGTTCCGCTCGTTGATCCGCCGATGGGGGAGGCTCACCGCGCCCGGCACATGGCCGGCGGCGAAAGCCTCCGGACTTCGCACGTCGAGCACCACGAAGCCGGGATGCTCGGCGTCGAGCGCCGCGTGCACGTCCCAGCAATCGGTCTCGAAGGCGAGGAGCTTCTCGAAGTGGGCGAGGGCCTCCCCCGCCGGGGCGGCCGGAACGTCGGTCACGGGTCTCTCGGCGCGGAGCAGGCTGGGCATCGTCGTCTTCCCTCCTCTTCCTCGAATCGCGCTCAGTGTGCGCGCGGCGGGGGCCGGACGTCCAGAGGCAGGAACGACAATGTGCGTTAAGATCCTGCCATGACCCGCGTTGATCGCCGCCGGGTGGTGGCCCTCGCCTATGACCGGTTGGCCACGTTCGAGTTCGGGATCGTGGTGGAGGTCTTCGGCCTGCCCCGGCCGGAGATCAAGGTGCCGTGGTACCGGTTCGAGGTGTGCGCGGTCGACCGCGGCCCCCTGCGCGCGACGGGCGGCGTGACCGTCCGTGCTCGCGCCGACCTGCGCGCGCTCCGGCGCGCAGGGACCATCGTGATTCCGGGCTGGCGCGATCCGGAAGAGCGCCCTCCGGAAGCCCTGCTCACCGCGCTCCGCGCCGCTCACGCCCGGGGCGCGCGGCTGGTCACGATCTGCTCGGGTGTCTTCGTGCTGGCGGCGGCGGGCCTGCTCGACGGGCGGCGCGCAACCACGCACTGGCGTTACGTGGAACAGCTGAGGTCGCGTCATCCGAAGGTCCGCGTCGAGCCGGACGTGCTCTACGTGGACGAGGGCTCGATCCTCACCTCGGCGGGCAGCGCCGCCGGCATCGACCTGTGCCTCCACGTCGTGCGACGTGACTACGGAGCGGAGATCACCAACCAGGTCGCGCGGCGGCTGGTGGTGTCCCCCCAGCGGGAGGGCGGGCAGTCCCAATACGTCCCGGTGCCGGTGAGCACGGCGATCGCGGGAGGGCTCGGGCGCGCTCTCGAGTGGGCGCAGCGCCGGCTGGGCGAGGAGGTATCCGTCGCGCGTTGGGCGCGCCAGGCCGCGATGTCACCGCGCACGTTCGCCCGCCGGTTCCGCGCCGAGACGGGCACGACCCCGCACCGGTGGCTCAATCACCAGCGCGTCCTGGCCGCGCAGCAGCGGCTGGAGACGGGCTCCGAATCCATCGACGAAGTGGCGGAGGGCGTCGGCCTGCGCACGGCGGCGACCCTGCGCCTGCACTTCCGGCGCCTGCTGCGCACGACCCCGACCGCCTATCGGAGCCGGTTCTCCAAGGTCAGCGCGTTGTCAGGGCTGGCCCGCGGGCGTAGGCTGGCCGAGAAATGCTCCGGAGTGGGATCTTCGCGGCGAGCCTGACCGTGCTCGCCACCGGTTGTGGCACCGCCCGCCCGGCGGGCGGCTCCCTGGCCCCGGCGACGGCGTCGGCCCCTGCCTCCGCCTGGACCCTCGCCTGGAGCGACGAGTTCGACGGACCCGCGGGTGCGCTCGTCGACTCGACACGATGGGTCGCCGAAGTCGGCGGCCACGGCTGGGGCAACCACGAGCTCGAGTTCTACACGGACCGCAGCCAGAACGCCTCCCTGAGCGGCGACGGCCTTCTGGTGATCCGCGCCCTCCGCGAGCACTACGAAGGCCAAGGGGTGGCGCGCGAGTACACGTCGGCGCGCCTCAAGACCCAGGGCCGGTTCGAGCAGACCTACGGCCGCTTCGAGGCCCGCCTCAAGATCCCGCGAGGCCAGGGGCTGTGGCCCGCCTTCTGGATGCTGGGCGCCGACATCGCCGCGGCCGGCTGGCCGCGCTGCGGCGAGATCGACATCATGGAGAACATCGGCCGCGAGCCGGCCACCGTCCACGGCTCGATGCATGGTCCCGGCTACTCGGGGGGTGATTCCCTGAGTGCGGGCTTCGCGCTGCCGGGCGGGGAGGCGCTGGCCGACGGCTTCCACCTCTTCGCGGTGGAGTGGGAGCCGGCCATCGTCCGCTTCTCCATCGACGGCAACCTCTACGAGACGCGCACACCCGCGGACCTGCGGCCGGGCCAGGTCTGGGTCTTCGACCACCCGTTCTTCATGCTCCTGAACGTGGCCGTGGGTGGCGACTGGCCGGGCTCCCCGGACGCCTCGACCGTCTTCCCGCAGACGATGCTCGTGGATTACGTCCGCGTCTACCGCCGGTCCGACTAGCCTCGAGGAGCGACACCACGATGACCTGGATGCAGCGCTACGATCCCCTTGGCTCCTGGCCCCTGTCCACGCTCGTCTCCGCCCTCCCCGTGCTCACTCTCTTCTTCGTGCTGATCGTGCTGAAGAAGCGGGTCTGGATCGCGGCCCTGTCGGGCATGCTGATGGCGGTGCTGCTGGCCGCGGCCGTCTTCCAGATGCCGGCCTCGATGATCGCGAACGCGTCCCTTCACGGCTTCGTCTTCGGCTTCCTGCGCATCGCCTGGATCATCATCGCGTCGATCTTCCTCTACAACGTGGCCGTGGAGACGGGCCAGTTCCAGGTCATGAAGGAATCGATCGCCGCCCTCTCTTCCGACCAGCGCCTGCAAGCCGTGCTCATCGCGTTCTGTTTCGGCGCCTTCCTGGAGGGGACGGGCGGGGGCGGCGCGCCGGTGGCCATCGCGGGCTCGTTCCTGATCGGCCTCGGCTTTCCACCCTTCCAGGCGGCCACGGTGTGCCTGCTGGCCAACACCGCGCCCGTGGCGTGGGGGGCGGCGGGCAATCCCATCCGCGTCCTGGCCGGAGTCACCGGGCTCCCCGAGCACGCGCTCAACGCGATGACCGGCCGCCTCCTGCCGACGTTCTCGTTCATCCTGCCCATCTGGCTGGTGCGGTCGATGACGGGATGGAAGAACACGTTCGAGGTCTTGCCGGCCCTGGTGGTGGCGGGAGGCTCGTTCGCGGTGATGCAGTTCTACTGGTCGAACTTCGTCGAGACCAACCTCGTGGACATCGTGGCCGCCGCGTTCTCGCTGCTGGTGATGGTCGGGTTCCTGCGCGTCTGGCGGCCGAAGAACGTGATGGTGCTCGCGGCGGCGGCGGAAGCGCCGGCGCTCCGCCGGCATTCGGTGGGCGCCGTGCTCAAGGCCTGGTCGCCGTTCGCGGTGGCCTCCGTCCTGATCCTGCTTTGGGCGCTGCCCTGGTTCGCGAAGTACATCCGGTTCGCGGCGCTCAGCTTCCCGCTGCCTGGACTCCACAACCTCGCCATCCGCGTGCCGCCGGTCGTGCCCACGCCCACGGGCGAGACGGCCATCATGGACCTGAACGCCCTGGCCCTCCCCGGCACGGCCGTCTTCGCCGGAGGCTTCCTTTGCGCGCCCTTTCTCGGCATGTCGCTGGCGCGCGCGTTCACGATCCTCGGACAGACCATCCGCCAACTCGTGCCGTCGATGCTCGCCATCAGCTTCATGGTGGGACTGGCCTACGTGACGAAGTATGCCGGCATGGACACCGTGCTCGGCCTGAGCCTCACCCGCACCGGCTGGATCTACCCGTTCTTCGGCACGCTGCTCGGCTGGGTGGGCGTCGCCTTGACGGGCACCGACGCCGGATCCAACGCCCTCTTCGGGAACCTCCAGAAGGTGACGGCCGAGCAACTCGGGGTGAGTCCGATCCTCATGGCCTCGGCCAACAGCGCCGGCGGCGTCATGGGCAAGATGATCGACGCCCAGAGCATCGTGGTCGCCAGCACCGCAACCCATCTGGAGGGACGTGAGGCGGACATCTTCAAGGCCGTCTTCATCCACAGCCTGGTGCTGGCGTCGCTGGTGGGCCTGGTGGTGATGCTCTATGCCTACGTGATCCCGGGGATCATCCCCGGGAGGTGACGAGCGCTCGGCTGACAGTGACTCCCATGCGACGCGGCGAATACGGCTTCGATGCGCCCTACGCCGTCGTGGTCTTTGGTGCCGATTCGATGGCGACCGCAGTGGCGGCCGCGATCTGCTGGCGGGAGAGGGAAGTTCGCGTGGCGGCGCGGATGGCCCTGTTCTCCGTCTTTTTCCTCCTCAATACTGTCAGCTTCCTGTACACGACCAGGCGGGGCAAGTTCGTGGAATGGGCCCGCATTCTGGATCGTCTTCAGCTGCGCGGCGACGAGCGAGTGCTCGACATGGGTTGTGGTCGCGGCGC
>QHVP01000696.1 GCA_003222295.1 Acidobacteriota bacterium
GCCGCCGCGCGAGTTCAACTGGAACGTCGGCGTCATCCTCCTCGTGCTCACCCTGCTGCTGTCGTTCACCGGATACCTGCTGCCCTGGGACCAGCTCGCCATCTGGGCCATCACTGTCGGCTCCAACATGGCGCGCGCCACGCCGCTGCTCGGGCACGAAGGGCCAGGTGCGCAGTTGCTCGTCTTAGGGGACGTGAAGATGGTCCACGCGGGGTCCGACGCGCGCTTCGCCCTCCTGGGCGGGCGCTTCGTCGGCGAGGGTGCTCTCCTCCGCTTCTACGTCCTTCACTGCGTGGGGATCCCGCTCGTCGCGGGCATCCTCATGGCGGTCCACTTCTGGCGCGTCCGCAAGGACGGCGGGATCTCGGGGCCGCTGTGATCAATACGCTGAAGGACGTCATCAACGCCCTGACCGCGCCGGAGATCTTCATCACCGTCGCCGCCATCCTGTTCCTGCTCGCCCTGCGGACGCGGGGGATCTGGCGGTCGCGGCCGGCGGCGATCATCGGGATCCTGGCCGTGGCCTTCCTCGGCGTCTCGATGCTGGATCCGAACTTCGCCCTCATCGTCAAGAAGCCGGACAACGTGCCGATCGTGGCCATGCTGTTCCTGGTCGGCTTCTTCCTGTGGCTCAGCATGGCCCAGGCCTACGACAACGACGACCGCATCGCCGCCGGCCAGCCGCCCAAGGAGGCGAGCGACGGCGAGGCGGAGAAGACCTGGGTCTGGCCCGACCTCGTCTACACGGAGCTGCTCGCCATGGTGATCGGGATGATCATCCTCGTGGTGTGGAGCCTCCTGCTCAAGGCGCCCATCGAGGAGCCGGCCAATCCCGCGCGTACGCCCAACCCGTCGAAGGCGCCGTGGTACTTCCTCGGCCTCCAGGAGATGCTGGTCTACTTCGATCCCTGGCTGGCGGGCGTGGTGTTCCCGAGCCTGATCATCGTGGGCCTCATGGCCATCCCCTACATCGACACCAATCCCAAGGGGAACGGCTATTTCACCTTCAAGGAGCGCAAGGTCGAGATCACGCTCTTCCTCTTCGGGTTCCTCATCCTGTGGGTGCTGCTGGTGACGCTGGGCACCTTCCTGCGCGGACCGAACTGGAACTTCTTCGGCCCCTACGAGTACTGGGACCTGCACAAGCTGCTGGCCCTGAACAACGTGAACCTGTCCGAGTACTTCTGGGTCAAGCTGCTCCACATGAAGCTGCCGAGCGGCACCATCGGCAAGTTCGTCCGGGAGCTGCCGGGCATCCTGATCGTGGTCTTCTACATCGGGATCCTGCCCGGGATCCTGGCCATGACCCGCAAGACCTGGACCTTCAAGGTCGGCTCGCGCACCTTCTCCATGACCTTCGGCCTTCGAAAGTACTTCGAGAAGCTCGGGCCCTGGCGCTTCAGCATCTTCGTGATGCTGCTCCTGTGCATGATCGCGCTGCCGATCAAGATGGTGCTGAGGTGGACGTTGAACCTCAAGTACATCATTTCCCTGCCAGAGATCTTCTTCAATATCTAGCGACCTATGGCACCTCCTTCCAAGCCCGAACCCGGACGCGATCCCAGGATGGCGGACCGCGCGCGCAAGCTCGACGTGGTCTTCGCCCTCACCTCCATCGTCATGCTCGTGGCCTTCACGGTCATGATCTGGGCGGACTACGACCGCGAGTGGAAGAAGTACCAGAAGGTGTTCAACAAGGTCGAGGTCCAGGTCACCGAGGCGCAGGCGCAGCAGGCGAAGGCCAGCGTCCCCAGCGCGCAGCAGCAGTCACTTCAGGCGGAGATGGACCGCGCCAAGCAGGAAGAGGCGCAGCGCCGCGAGGCGATCAAAAAGGCCCAGGGCGAGCGCGACAAGCTCGAGGGCGAGTGGTACGCCATCGACCAGAACTTCCGCTTCACCAAGGCCGAGATCGACGTCAAGCGCTACGACTACGAGGAGGCGGCGCACAAGAACAAGAGCAACAAGGACAAGAAGCTCGCCGACCTCAAGGACTACGAGGACCGGTGGGAGAAGCTCCGCCTCCAGCTCGAGGAAGTCAACGCCCGGAAGGACGCCAAGGACAAGGAGATCGCGCAGCTCGAGGCCACGCGCCTGGACGCGGAGAAGAAGAGCAAGGAGCTCTTCGGGGACTACAACCGGCTCGAGGACCGGCTGAAGAAGATCGAGCCCGGCATCGTGACCACCGTGCGCAACCTGCCCGTGCTGGATCTGGCCAACCCGTCGCTCAAGGTCAACCAGATCATGCCCTCCAACCTGCAGGACGACGTGATCTTCTCGGGCACGCCCAAGGTGGACCGCTGCACGACCTGCCACCTCGGCATCGACAAGAAGGGATTCGAGAGCCAGCCGCAGCCCTTCACGACGCATCCCAACCTCGCCTTCTACCTCCAGGGCCCGCACCCCATCGACAAGGTGGGCTGCACTTCGTGCCACCAGGGACGCGGCCGCGCCACCGGCTTCATGACCGCCGTCCACATCCCCTCGACGGCCGCCCAGGAGAAGGACTGGGGCAAGAGGTACAGCCACTCCGACACGTACCA
>QHVP01000160.1 GCA_003222295.1 Acidobacteriota bacterium
TCGATCCCGCCGCCGGCCCCGTCTCCGGCGACGCCGATCGCCTCCAACAAGTCGCCTGGAACCTGCTCGCCAACGCCATCAAATTCACCCCCCGCAACGGCCGGGTTCATGTGCGCCTGGCGCGCATCGACTCTCACGTCGAGCTGCGCATCGAGGACACCGGCATCGGCATCGGCCCCGAGTTCATGCCGCACGTCTTCGAGCTGTTCCGTCAGCGGGACGGCTCGCCCTCCCGGCAGCACGGCGGCCTGGGCCTGGGCCTCGCGCTCGTGAAGCACCTCGTCGAGCTGCACGGAGGGAGCGTGGAATGCGCCAGCCCCGGCGAAGGCATGGGGGCGGTGTTCTCGGTCAGGCTCCCCCTGATGATCGTGGCCTCGCGCACGGAGGGCGTGCACCCGACCGCGGAAACGGGCGGGGTGATGCCACCCGCGCCTTCCCTGGAGGGGGTGTCCGTCCTGGTCGTGGACGACGATCCGGACGCCCGCCACCTCATCTCGACGCTGCTCGAGGAGCGGGGCGCGCGCGTGCGGGCCGTGGCGGGCTCGGAGGAGGCCCTGGCCGCGCTGGAGGCCGAGCTTCCGGACGTCCTGGTCAGCGACATCGAGATGCCCGGGCAGGACGGCTACGCGCTGATGCGGACCATCCGCGCCCTGCCCCCCGAGCGCGGCGGACGCATCCCGGCGGCGGCGCTCACCGCCTACGCGCGGACCGAGGACCGCATGCAGGCGCTGCTCGCCGGGTTTCATCTCCACATGCCGAAGCCGGTGCAACCGGCGGAGCTGGCGGCCGTGGTCGCGAGCCTGGCCGGCCGCACGCGATAGTCACACCGTCGTCACACACCGGCGCGTACGGTCTCTTCGCCGGTGCCGCCCGCTCGCGCGGAACATGTGATGCAGGTCTCTCGTATCGAGACTTTGAACGTTGCGCGCGCTGCTCTTGTCGTCCTCGCGGCGCCGGCCCCCAACGCGCTTTCCCGTCCGCTGCCGGCGGAGATAAGATGGGGGGCTCCGAGGAGACCACGTTGAGCGATCTGAAAGGCGAGCTGGCCTCGCTTCGCATCGACCGCGACCGCCCGGCGAAGGTCGCCTGGCGTTGGCCGCTATTGCTCCTGGTTCCCCTCTTGCTGCTGCTGGGCGGCCTGTACGCCTTCCGGGCGCGCGCTGCCTTCAGCGCGGTGACCGTCGAGACGGGGAGCGTGACCCTCACGAGCGGCGGCGGCGGGGCCCCGGGCGGATCGCCGATCCTGGCTGCGTCCGGGTATCTGGTCGCGCGACGCAAGGCCGTGGTGTCCGCCAAGATCCAGGGCCGCCTGGCGGAGTTGCGCGTCGAAGAGGGGAGCCGCGTCCGCGAAGGCGAGCTGATCGCCCGTCTGGAGAGCAGCGATTACGAGGCGCAGGTGCGCCGCGCGACCGCATCCGTGGAGCGTGCCCAGGCCGACCTGGCCGAGGCGGAGCGGCAGGCCCGCGTCGCCCGCGGCCTCACCGCCGAGAAGGTGATGGCGCAGGACTCGCTCGATGCCGCGGAGAGCCGCGTGCGCATCGCCCAGGCCGCGCTCGGGCAGGCGCGCGCGGACCTCGGCTTCGCCGAGGCCCAGCTCTCCAACACGCGTATCCTCGCGCCCTTCACCGGAGTCGTGGTCAAGAAGATGGCGGAGGTGGGCGAGAGCGTGGCTCCCATCCCGCCCGGAGTGAACCTCTCCACCTCCTCGGGCGCCGTGGTCGCCCTGGCCGACCTGGACACGCTCGAGACGGAAGTCGACGTCAGCGAGTCCAACGTCGCGCGCCTCGGGCCCGAGCAGCCGGCGGAGGTGACGGTGGAAGCGTTCCCCGACCGCAAGTACCGCGCGGTCCTGCGCCAGATCATTCCCACCGCCGATCGCACGAAGGCGACCGTGCAGGTCAAGGTCACGCTGCTCGAGAAGGACGCGCAGCTGCGGCCGGAGATGAGCGCCAAGGTGCAGTTCCTGGAACGGGAGAAGGCGGAGTCGGCGGAGCCGTCCGCGGTGCCGGCGCCCGTGATCAGCGCCCCGGCGGCGGCCATCGTCCAGCGCGACGGCCGTGCCGTCGTGTTCGAAGTGGTCGGCGGCCGTGCCCGCCAGCGCGGCGTGGTCGCGGGCGCCGAGCGCCAGGGTCAGGTGGTGGTGAAGGAGGGACTCCGCGGGACGGAGACCCTCGTCGTGCGTCCCCCGGAGACGCTCAAGGACGGGGACGCGGTGAGGACTAAAGGATGAGCAGCGCCCAGGCGAAGGCGGTTCGTACCGAGGCAGCACCGGAGGCGGCCGGTCCCATG
>QHVP01000695.1 GCA_003222295.1 Acidobacteriota bacterium
CGAGTCGGGATGTCCGGTGCACATCTCGCATCTGAAGGTCGCGGGGCGCGAGAACTGGCCGCGCGCGGGCGAGGTGACGCGGCGCCTCGAGGAGGCCCGCCGCGCGGGCCTTCGCCTCACCGCGGACCAGTACCCCTACGTCGCGGGCAGCACGCTGCTGGGCGCCATCCTTCCGCCGTGGGCGCACGACGGAGGAACGGAGGCCACGCTCGCGCGGCTCGCGGACCCGGAAGCACGGCGGCGCCTGAAGGCGATGATGGCCGATCCCGCTCCCGCGGATTGGGACAACTTCTGGAAGTGGAGCGGGCCCGAAGGGATCCTGGTCGCCGACATCGCGTCCGGACGGCATCCGGAGTGGCTGGGCCAGAACCTGGCCGAGGTCGCCCGGCTTCGTCGTCAGGACCCGTTCGAAGCGGCCTTCGACCTGCTGCGCGAGGAGGGCATGGGCGTGGCCATGGTCTCCTTCTCCCAGGACGAAGGGGTGGTCGAGCAGTTCCTGCGGCTGCCCTTCGTGAACGTGTGCACGGACGGGCTCCTCGGAGGCCGTCCCCACCCGCGCGCCTACGGCACCTACCCGCGCGTGCTCGCCCGCTACGTCCGGGAGCGGGCCACGCTTTCGCTCGAAGAGGCGATCCGGAAGATGACGTCGCAGGCGGCCGAGGCCTTCGGCTTCGCGGATCACGGTCTGGTCGCGGAAGGCCTGCGCGCCAACCTGGTCGTCTTCGATGCGGCGCGGGTCGCCGACCGGGCCACCTTCGAGGATCCGATCCAGTTCCCGGTGGGAGTGCGCGACGTGTTCGTGGGCGGCGAGGATGTCGTACGGAATGGGGAAGTGACCGGCCGGCGGGCCGGCATCGTGGTGTCCTGAAGGGGGACTGGGCTTGCCGGTGCTCACCGATCCGATGGGCTGGTTCACGGTCGAGGTTCCGGACGGCTGGAACCGCCATACCGAGGATTGCGTGACCACGCTTCGCAGCCCGCGCGGGATCGGCCTCCTGTACCTCTCCGCCGCCCGCCACTCCCGCGGGCGGCAGGACAGCTTCGGCGGTGCGGACTTCCTCTCGCGGTTCCTCCGGAGCCTCGGCCTCGAGGTCGAGGAGTCGGAGATCGCGCTCACGCCCGGCCTGGGCTGCCGGATCTACACGTACGCGCGCCGGACGGAGAGCGCGCACTGGACCTTCTGGTCCGTGACCGACGACGAGACCGCGCTCCTCATGTCGTACGCGTGTTCTCTCGCGGAGCTCGGCCGCGAGTCGGAAGAGGTGGAAGGGATCGTCCGCTCGGCGCGGCTCTATCACTCCGCACCCCTACACTGATGGCGGAGCTGATCGGCGCGCCCTTCGGCGCCCTCCTGCGGCGCATGATCCGCGAGCACGAGCGCGAGGGGAAGGTCTTCGACCTGCCCGCGCGCAAGTTCTGGCACGGCGCGGCGGACCTCGACACCTCCGTGCTCTTCCATGGACGGCGCGCGTCGAGCCCGGTCGGACCCGCGGCCGGCCCCCAGGACCAGATGGCGCAGAACATCGTGCTGTCCTGGCTGGCCGGGAGCCGCATCCTCGAGCTCAAGACCGTCCAGATCAACGACCGCCTGGTCCTGCCCCGGCCGTGCATCGACGCCACCACCGTGGGCTACAACGTCGAATGGAGCCAGGAGCTGCGGCTGGCCGACAGCCTGCGCGAGTACGTGGCGGGCTCGATGCTCCTCGACGTGCTCAAGGCGGAGAACCTGCTCGGGCTGCCCTCCGACCGGCTCAAGCAGGACACCATCCTCGACATGAGCGTGGGCTACGACCTGGCCGGCATCCGTTCGCCCCAGGTGCGTGCCTGGATCGACTCGATGAAGGACGCCCGCACCGAGGTCGAGGCCCTGCGGGACCAGATCCCCGACGACCTGCGGCGCTGGCGCGACCTCGACTTCACCACCCGCGTCTCCGACCAGATCACCTTGTCGACCTTCCACGGCTGCCCCGCGGGGGAGATCGAAGGCATCGTCCGTTTCCTGCTCACGGAGATGGACGTGCACGTGACGGTCAAGCTCAACCCGACCCTGCTCGGACAGGAGACGGTGGACGGCCTCCTGCACGACGTCCTCGGGTACGACGAGGTGAGGACGCGCGCGGAGGACTTCGACAAGGACCTCCAGTGGGACCAGGCGCTCGAGATCACGGACCGGCTGTCCGAGGTGGCACGCTCTCGCGGGCGCACGTTCCAGGTGAAGTTCTCGAACACGCTCGTGGTGCGCAACCACCGTTCGTTCTTTCCCGCCGCGGAGCAGGTCATGTACCTCTCCGGCGGCCCCCTGCACGTGATCACGATGGCGCTGGTCGACAGGTACCGGCGCGCGCGGCCGGAGGTGCCGATCTCGTTCTCGGCCGGGGTGGACGCCCAGAACTATGCGGACTGCGTCGCCCTCGGCTTCACTCCGGTCACGACCTGCACCGACCTGCTGCGGCCGGGCGGCTACGGGAGGCTTCCGCGCTACGACGCCCTTCTCGGGGAGCGGATGCGCGCCCTGGGCGCGCCCAGGATCGGCGATTTCGTCGTGCGCGCGTTCGGCCGGGGCGAGGAGGCCGTGCGCGCGGAGGTCTCCGGAGGCCCCGCGCGCGACGCGTTGCTGGGGGCGCTGGCGACGGGAGGAGACCTGCTCCAGGCGGCCGCCGGGGGCGACCCGGGACTCTACGACCGCGTCGTCCGGCGTGCGGCCGTCTTGAACACGCCCCTGGGAGCGGCGCGCGCGGCCGCCGATCCGCGCCATCGCGCGGAGAAGAACCGATCCGCTCCCCGCAAGATCGGCTCGCACCTGGTCCTCTTCGATTGCATCAACTGCGACAAGTGCATCCCCGTCTGCCCCAACGACGCGAACTTCGTCTACGAGACCGCTCCCCTGAGCGTGAGCTACGAGCACTTCAGGGTCCGCGAAGGAGCGGTGGCGAGGATCCCCGGCGGGCAGTTCGTGGCCCGCAAGGCGCATCAGATCGCGAACTTCCAGGACTTCTGCAACGAGTGCGGCAACTGCGACGTCTTCTGCCCGGAGGACGGCGGCCCGTACATCGAGAAGCCGCGGCTGTTCGGGTCCCTCGAATCCTGGACGGCGCTGCGCGAGCGCGACGGGTTCTTCGTCCGGCGCGGCGACGGGGGGGACGCCGTGTGGGCGCGCATCCGCGGGAGTGAGTACCGCCTCGAGGTCGACCGCGCGCGCGACCGTGGCTTCTTCACCGACGGCGTGATCACGATCGAGGTGAGCCATCGTGAGCGCCGGCCCCTGGGTGCGCAGGCGCGGGAGGGCGCGCCCGACGGCCACACCCTCGATTTCTCCGCCTACCTCAACATGGCGCTCGTCGGGGATGGCGTGCTCGACCTCCGCCGCGCCAACCCCGTCAACGCGACGACACCCTAGGACGCCGCGGCCGGGCGCAGCCGCGACTTGTACACGCGCTCCCGCGGGATCTTGTAGCGCTGCAGACGGAGGTAGACCGTACGTCGCGTCACGCCCATGAGACGGGCCACGAGCGCGATGTTCCACGCGTTGCGGTTGAGCAGCAGCAGCAGCTTCTGGCGCTCGATGTCGGGCACGGGCGTGCGCTCGAGGTACGCCTCCCATCCCGCCACGTCGCGTGCCGGCGGATCGGCGGCCGGCCGCACCGCTCGCGCCAGCATCCGCGAGAACCTCGCCAGGCGCTCCAGGTCGGTGCCCGGGCAGAAGTCGGGCTCGGCGCTGTCCACGTAGAGCAGCGCGACAAGATCGTCGCCGTCGAAGACGGGGAACACGGCCAGGCTGGCCGGCCCGCCCGCGGCGGCGCGGGTGAGGTCCTTGTCCGTCCCGGTGTCCGGGACGTAGATCGGATGCCCACGACGCAACTGATCCTTCGCGCGGCCCCAGAGCGTCTCGATGGCGTCGAGGACGTGCTGGTCGATCCCACGCGAGGCAAGCAGCGTCACTCGCGGGTCCGCGGCGGCGAAGACCCCGCCGCTCCTCCCGTTCACTAGCGCCATCACCACCTCGAGCGTCCGCTCGGCCAGGCGGCGGGGGTCGTTGGCTTCCACCGCCAGGTCAGCGAACTGACCCAGAAGATTGACCCGTCGGCTCATAGTGGGCACCTCCTGGGCAAATAATA
>QHVP01000159.1:0-7154 GCA_003222295.1 Acidobacteriota bacterium
TCCGCTACTTCCACGGCATGGTCACGCCGTCGAACGTGATCGTGTCGTACGAGGGCGAGGTGCGCACGCGCGGATTCGGCTACTGGCCGGCCCGCGTGCGGGAGGCGGGTGGCCTCACCGAAGAAGAGGCGATGTACCTCGCGCCGGAGCAGGCGGCGGGTGGCGTAGGAGACACGCGGTCGGACCTTTTCGCGGTCGGCGCCCTCCTCTTCCAGATGCTCACGGGCGAGGCGTTCTTCCAGGGCGGACGCGCGGTCGACATCGCCAAGCGCGTCGCCGACGCGAAGCTCTTGAACCCGACGACGGACGACGACGCGCTCCCGAAGCCGATCCGGGAGATCCTGCGGCGGTCGCTGACCCAGGATCCGGCGGAGCGGTTCGCGGAAGTGCAGGAGATGCGCAAGGGCGTGGACACGCTCCTCTTCTCCGGAGACTTCGCGCCGACGATGTTCAACCTCGCCTTCTTCATGCACTCGCTCTTCCGGGACGACATCGACCGCGAGACGAAGACGCTGAATGAGGAACGGGAAGCGAGCTACCTCGAGTACATCACCGAGGACGTGCGCAACGCCCCAGCCACGCTGCCGCCCATGCCCGCGCTGTCCGCGGCGGCCATCGCGGCTGCCGGCGCCGCGGCCGCCTCGGCCTCGCCGAACCCGGTCCCTTCCACCATGGCCAGGCCGGCGGCGGCCGAGGCCCCACGTCCCAGCCAGGCGCTGCCCCTGGTGCCGCCCCCGCCCAAGCACGCCGTCCCGGCGCACGCAGGTGCCAGCGGTTCGCAGGCGCCGGCGTCCAGCGCCTCCGGTGCGGGGCATGCGGCCATACACCCGCCGGAGACGGTCTCCGCCCGCGAGGCCGCGGCCGGTTTCACCTTCCACAAGGGCGACAAGACGGGCAGCAAGCTGCCGCTCATCGGCGGCCTGGCCGCCGTCCTGCTCATCGCGGCCGTGGGCGCCGCCTTGGTCCTCAAGGGACGCGGCGCGCCCGCGGCCCCGTCGTCGACGACGCCTCCGCCGACCACGATGAGCGCGGAGATGATCGCCCTTTCGCAAAAGGCCAAGGAGCTGGAAGAGAAGCTCCAGGCGCTGGAGGCGGAGAAGGCGGCCGCGGCCGCGATGGCCGAAGAGGACGCGCGCAAGAAGGTGGAGGCCCAGGCCCGGGCGCGGGGGCAGGCCGTCGACCCGGAGGCCCTTGCCCGTGCCCAGGACGACGCGCGCAAGAAGGCGCAGGCGGAGCAGGATCGGAAGGCGCAGGCGGACCGGAAGCGGCTGGAGGACGAGCAGAAGGTCGCGGAGGCCCAGCTCGCGGAAGAGCAGCGCCGCGCGGAGGAGGCCCGCGCCGCCGCCGCCGCGGCCGCGTCCCAGGCGCCGCCCACCACCATCGCCGCCGCTCCGCCGCCGCCCCCCACCACCGTCGCGATCAAGCCCGGCTCCCTGGTCGACGTCAACGATGCGGGCGTGATCGCGCCCGTGGCCCTGAACAAGCCGAGCTTCACGTATCCCCCGATTGCCCTGCGTCAGAGGATCGAAGGCAAGGTCGACCTGACCGTCCTCGTGGACGAGCGAGGCGGAGTCGCGGACGCGCGCGTCGTCTCGGGCGCGGGGGGGAAAGCCGGGTTGAACGAGGCGGCCAGCGAGTACGTGCGGCGTTGGAAGTTCCGGCCCGCGACCAAGGAGGGCGTGCCGGTCAGGACGTGGACGCCTGTCAGTGTCGTTTTCATGTTGCCGCGCTAATGGGCCACGAATTAAAAAAGGCGCCGCGCTGAGCCGCGCGGCGCCTCGGGCCGGCTGACGAGATTAACTTCCTAGTACATCCCCCCCATGCCGCCGCCGCCGTGGCCGCCGCCCGCGGGCGCTTCCGGCTTCTCCTCCGGGATCTCGGAAACCAGAGCCTCGGTGGTGAGCAGGAGCGACGCGATCGACGACGCGTTCTGCAGCGCGGAGCGGACGACCTTGGTCGGGTCGATGACGCCCGCCTCGACCAGGTTCTCGTACTTCTCGTTCAGGGCGTTGAAACCCTCCTCGGCCGCCTTGGACTCGCGGACGCGGGCGACGACGACCGCGCCCTCCTTGCCGGCATTCTGCGCGATCTGGCGGAGCGGCTCCTCCAGGGCGCGGCGGATGATGTTGACGCCGACCTGCACGTCGCCGGTCTCCTTCAGGGCCTCGACGGCCTTGCTGGAGCGGAGCAGGGCCACGCCGCCGCCGGGGACGATCCCCTCTTCGACGGCGGCCTTGGTCGCGTGCATCGCGTCTTCGACGCGCGCCTTCTTCTCCTTCATCTCGGTCTCGGTGGCCGCACCGACCTTGATGACGGCGACGCCGCCGACCAGCTTCGCCAGCCGCTCCTGCAGCTTCTCGCGGTCGTAGTCTCCTTCGACTTGCCGCCGCCCTCGACGAGCGTCGTGTTGTCCTTGTCGATGACGATCTTCTTGGCCTTGCCCAGGTCGTCGAGCTTGATGTTCTCGAGCTTGATGCCGAGGTCCTCGGTGATGGCCTTGCCGCCGGAGAGGATCGCGATGTCCTCGAGCATGGCCTTGCGCCGGTCACCGTAACCGGGCGCCTTGACCGCGGCCACCTGCAGGGTCCCACGCAGCTTGTTGACGACCAGGGTGGCCAGGGCCTCGCCGTCGACGTCCTCGGCGATGATGACCAGGGGCCGGCCGAGCTTGGCCACCTGCTCGAGCACGGGCAGCAGGTCCTTCATGCTGGAGATCTTCTTCTCGTGGATGAGCACGAGCGCGTTCTCGAGGACCACCTCCATCCGCTCGGGGTCGGTCACGAAATAGGGAGAGAGGTACCCGCGGTCGAACTGCATGCCCTCGACGACCTCGAGCGAGGTCTCGAGGGTGCGCGCCTCTTCGACCGTGATCACGCCGTCCTTGCCGACCTTCTCCATCGCTTCCGCGATGATCTTGCCGATGGTCTCGTCGTTGTTGGCGGAGATGGTGCCGACCTGCGCGATCATGTTGCCCTTGACCGGCTTGCTCAGCTTCTTGAGCTCCTCGGTCACGGCCGCGACCGCCTTCTCGATCCCGCGCTTCACCTCCATCGGGTTCGCGCCGGCGGTGACGTTCTTGATGCCTTCGCGATAGATGGCCTGCGCGAGGACGGTCGCGGTGGTGGTGCCGTCGCCGGCCACGTCCGAGGTCTTGCTCGCGACCTCGCGCACCATCTGCGCGCCCATGTTCTCGAGCGCGTCCTTGAGCTCGATCTCCTTGGCCACCGTCACGCCGTCCTTGGTGATGATGGGGGAGCCGAACTTCTTGTCGAGGACGACGTTGCGTCCCTTGGGACCGAGGGTGACCTTCACCGCGTCGGCCAGACGATTCACGCCGCGGAGGATCGCCTGGCGTGATTCGTCGCCGTAAGTAATCTGCTTCGCCATGTGGAACGGATCTCCTTAAATTAATTAGCCGAGAATCGCCAGAACCTCGTCCTCGCGCAGGATGAGGTATTCCTGGCCGTCGATCTTGATGTCGGTGCCCGAATACTTGCCGAAGAGCACGCGATCGCCGGCCTTGACGTCCATGGCGACCTTCGTACCGTTCTCGAGGACCTTGCCGTTGCCGGCGGCGATCACTTCGCCCTCCTGGGGCTTTTCCTTGGCGGTGTCGGGGATGATGATCCCGCCCTTCACGGTTTCCTTCTCCTCGATCCGTCGGACCAGCAGGCGGTCATGTAGCGGACGCACGTTCATACGGATCACATCTCCTTTAGTGTGAATAGGTTATAGTGAGCGTGAACGTCCCTTGGGTCTCGCGGGCGACCGTTAGCACTCTCACCATGCGAGTGCCAAATATAGGCGCGAGCCCTGCGGGTGTCAAGAGGAGTCCGCCGTCATCCGCGATGGGACGGACTCCTAATGGGCCCATCAGGACCGTCTCCCGTCGTGGTGGAGAGACGGTCCTTAGATCTTGTACTCCTCGATCTTCTTGCCGAGGGTGTTTCGGTGGATCTGGAGGTCCTTGGCGGCCCGAGAGAGGTTCCCGCTATGGCGCTGCAGCACGCGGGTGATGAACCGCTTCTCGAACTCGCGTCGGGCGTCCGAGAAGAGGATTCCGCGGTCGATCATCTCGGAGACGAGTGTGTCCAACTGCTGCTTCACGGAGTGACGCTCCCTTAGCCGGCGGCGACGACCGCGGAAAGCGGCGGGCCGATGGTCCCTCGAGGCCTTGAAGTCTGCGCCAGGGCGCGGAGGAAGGCGGTGACGGTTCTCACCGCTTCTCTCCGCTCACGCCACCCGGCTCGTCGCGCGCCGTGAGCGGTGTGCCGGTCAGGCGCGCGTAGGCCTCGAGGTACTTTTCTCGAGTGCGGGTCACTACGTCTTCCGGTAAGGGGGGTCCCGGAGGACGCTTGTCCCAGTCCAACGTCTCAAGGTAGTCACGGACGTACTGCTTGTCGAAGCTGGGCTGCGGGCGGCCGGGCGCATATCCGTCACGCGGCCAGAAGCGCGACGAGTCCGGAGTGAAGGCCTCGTCGATCCAGACCACGCGACCTCCGCTCGTCCCGAACTCGAGCTTGGTGTCGGCCAGGAGGATGCCGCGCCCTTCCGCGTGGGCGCGCGCGCGGCCGTAGAGGGCGAGGGTGAGGTCGCGCAGCTCGGCGGCGCGCGCCGCACCCACGAGGCCCGACATCTGCGCAAGCGAGATGTTCTCGTCGTGGCCGGTCTCCGCCTTGGTCGAGGGCGTGAAGATCGGCGGCTCGAGGCGCTCCGACTCACGCAGGCCCCTGGGCAGCTCGATCCCGCAGA
Source organism: Acidobacteriota bacterium (assembly GCA_003222295.1). Lineage (GTDB taxonomy): Bacteria > Acidobacteriota > Vicinamibacteria > Fen-336 > Fen-336 > AA29. The sequence goes on from QHVP01000159.1 coordinate 4,753, forward strand.
CGGCGCCCGTGCGCTGGTAGTCCTTCCAACCCGACCCCACGAGGTAGCCGCGCGCGACGCATTCGACCGGGAAGGGCTCCGTCTTCTTCACGAGCATCGACCGGCGCTCGAGCTGGTCGCGCACCGCGTGCAGCTCGCGCGGGTACTGGTCGACGGTGGCGGAGATCACGTGGTTCGGCACGAGATCGCCGAGGAGGCGGAACCAGAACAGCGAGAGCTGGGTGAGGACGGCGCCCTTGGCAGGGATGGGCGTGGGCAGGACCACGTCGAACGCGCTGATGCGATCGGTGGTGACGATGAGCAGGCGATCGCCGAGGTCGTAGACGTCGCGCACCTTGCCCCGGCGCCAGAGCGGCAGTCCGGGTATCGACGTCTGGCTGAGAGTCGAGGAGGCGTCGAGTGTGTCCATGGGTCCTGAATGAGAGGGGCGGGAGTCTACTGGAAGCGCAAACACGAACGCAAGAGAGAATTTTCCCGACGAGGTTCACGACGAGAGTGCGCGCGAAAATAAATCGATGGCGCGGCGCGCGCGCGCATAGAATCGATCGCGGCGCGTCGCGTGATCGCATCGCGCGGAGGGCGCGGCGCAGGACCTAGGGAGCCTTCTCCGCGACGGCGGCCGCGCCGCGCAGGCGCACGTCGCCGTGGCTCGTGCTCAGCACGACGGCGTTGCCGCCTCCGCCGAGCGTGGCCGCGAGCTTGCCCGAGCTCATCTGGGTCGCGCTCAGCCCGGGCACGTCGGTCGTGATCTCGCCCGACTGCGCGCTGGCCTGGACATCGATGCGGCTGCCCGCGGGCACGTCCAGCTCGATCGCGCCGTGCGTCGCCGTGACCTTGACCGCGGCGACGATCGCGCCCGCGGGCACGAGTCGCACCACCGCCCGCTCCGCCTCGATCTCGACGGGGCCACGGAAGCCGTCGAGGACGACCTCGTCGCCGGAGGCGCGCACGCGCGCGCCCTTCTCGAGCCCACGAGCGCGGACGGCGCCATGGCTCACGGTGACCGTCACCGGCCCCCCGATCCGGGTGAGCGAGACGTCGTCGAAGCTAGCCTGGGCGTCGACCGCTCCCGTCACGTCGGTGAGGGAGACGTCGCCGTGCTCGGTGTGGACGCGGGCATCGCCGCCGACCTTCTCGAGGGTCACGCCCTGGAAGCTCGTCTCCACCGCGGCGCGCCCGGTCACGTCGATGCCGCGTACCGCGCCGTGCTGGGTATGGACGTCGAGGTCGCCGTGGACGGCGTCCGCGGTCACGTCGCCGTGCGCCCCGGTCACCACGAGCCCGCCCACCCGCGTGGCCGAGACCTCGCCGTGCTGCACGTCGAGGGTCGCCTTGCCCTCGACGTCTTCGATGGTCACGTCGCCGTGGCGGTTCGTCAGCTTGAGGTCACCCTTGATGCCGGTGGCGTGGACGTCGCCGTGCCGCGCCTCGATGGCGGCGGGACCGGCGATGCGCTCCACGCGTACGGTGTCGAAGGAGGCGGAGACGTCGGCCCGGGCCACGTCCGTCACCGCCACCGCCCCGTGTTCGTTCTGGACCTTCACCGCCGTACCGGGAGGAACCAGCACGTCGAGATGGGTCTGGAAGTCGGCCTCGGAGTCGCCCCCGGTGAGCCGGTGGTCGAGGTCGGCGCGATTGGTGCGGACGCGGAGGGCCCCGCCTTCGCGCACGGCCTGGAGCTGGATGCGGTCGGCGAACGCGCGCGCCTTCTCCTGTGCGCCCAGGTAGACGACCTTGCGCAGGGTGACGCGGACTTCGCCCGGGGCGCCCGCGGAGACGTTCACGGCCCCGAACGCGTTCTCCACCTCCACGGGCGTGCTCGCGGCCACGACCTCCGTCTGCTGCGCGTCGAAGGTGAAGGAGGGCCCGTCGAAGTGGCGGCCCGTGAACCAGCCCCAGGCGCCGGGGCCGATGCGGTTGCGGATGCGCCAGGCCGTCTCGACGGTGGACCCGAAAGCGAGGATGGCCAGCAGCAGCCCGATCTTGGCGCCCTTCATTCAGGACCTCCGCGCGTCGCGACCGAAGGCGAAAGCGACCAGCTCGAGCACGCCCCACACCACGAGGGTGAGAGGCCACCACGCGCGCAGGGTCGCCAGCAGGTCGATGCGCCCGGCGTTGCCGAGGAGCCAGGCCACGCCCACTGCGATGAGGGTGAGGGCGAGGACCAGCACCTCGGGCCTAAACGGACGTGCCATTGCCGGCCTTGCGCTGCAGCGAGCGGCGCAGGAGCACGAGGCCTGTGGCGATCAGGAGCAGCGGCCAGTAGGGGACGAGGGCGGAGAGGCGGAGCCAGCCCAGGTTGTTCAGGAGGATGAGCAGGCCGATGACGGCGAGTCCGATCCCCCAGCCCGGCGACTCGATGTCGTCCTCCTCTTCCGCCTTGGCCGTGCCGCGCGCGTTGA
>QHVP01000159.1:7191-10888 GCA_003222295.1 Acidobacteriota bacterium
CGAAGGGGAGCGGATGCCCTTCCGCGATCAGGTAGATCGAACCGGAGAAGGCGAAGAAGAAGAAGATCGCCTTGGAGAGGTGGCCATTGTAGACCTGGCCCAGGCCCGGCATCAGCAGCGACAGCAGCAGCGCCACCCAGGGCGCCTTCAGGGGACGCGGCGCGCCGACGGCGGGCGCGACCACCGTCGGGGGCGGCAGCGCCGGGTACTCGGCGGGTGGCGTCGTCTCAGGACTGCTCATCAGGTCTCCTTTGTCACACGCTTCTACGCGGCGCCCGCGAGGCGGGTTCAGATTCTTCGAGCTCGGACTTCTTGTCGTCCTTGGGCGCTTCGTCCTTCTTGCGCCGCTCGAGCAGCCGGCGATAGTCGTCGACGCGATCGTTCACGCGATCGAGACGGCCCTCGAACGCGGTGGAGACGACGACGCGCAGCAGTCGGAGATCCTCGACCAGGCGATCCTTCCTCTCGACCAGGTAGACGGTGGCGTTCGAGAGCCGCTGGCCCAGGCGCGGTCGCGCGGGCCCGCCGGGGACGGAGCCCGCGGCCATCACCAGCCCCGCCGTGACCACGAGGGCGAGGGCCGCCGCCACCGCCTGCACCGCGAAGGGCACTTCGGTGAGCCAGCTCGCCCAGCGCGCGGTCGCGTGGGCCCAGGCGCGCTTGCGCTGCGCGCGGCGAATGGGCGCACGCACCGCGATCCACGAGGCGCGCGCCACGCGATCGGCGAGGTCGGTGGCCGGCTCCAGCGCGGGCGCGCGCAGGAGCGAAGTCACGTCCGCCATGGCCAGGCGAAGCGCGCGGCATTCCAGGCAGCCGGCGAGGTGGGAGGCGAGCTCGGCCGCGGTGACGCGGTCGAGGGCGCCGTCGAGGTCGTCGGAGAGGATCTCGGCCGCGCGATCGCAGTTCATCGGGCTCACCGGCGGCTCTCCAGCGCCCGGCGCGCGCCCATCAGGCGGCGGGCCAGCTCCAACCGGCCGCGGTTGATGCGGCTCTTCACCGTGCCCAGCGGGATCTGCAGGGTCGCCGCCGCCTCCTCGTAGGAGAGCCCCTGGAGATCGCACAGGACGAGCGGCTCGCGCAGGTCGGCGGGCAGGGCGCGCAGGCCGCGGTGGACGATCCGCGCCTGCTCCGCGCGCTCGAGGCCGCGCAGTGGGCTCTCGTCACTGGCCGGCACCACGTCGAGCACGGCGGGATCCTCGATGCGGCGCGATCTCTCCTCGCGCCGGCGGCGATAGTTGTCGATGGCATGGTTGCGTGCGACGGTACCGACCCATGTTCCGAAGGCCCCGTCCGACTCACGATAACGATCCAGGCTCTGGAACACCTTCACGAAGATGTCCTGCGTCAGGTCCTCCGCCTCGTCCACGCGGCCCACGAAGCGATAAGCGATTCCGAACACGCGGCGGGTGTGAAGGGTCACCAGCTCGCGCCAGGCTGCCTCGTCCCCCTGCCGGCAACGTCCGACCAGGTCGGTGCCGCTGTCGGTCAACGATGGCGCCGCTTGCAGTGGGGACGGCCCATCACTGAGCCATAACGCACGGCCGGGATTCCAAGTTCAAGAATCTGCGCGGCGGCCGCGGTTGACCCACGCGCGCGCAGTGTAGTAGAGTCCTCACCGCTCATCAAACCCAACAGTCAAAAGCATTTGCACGGAATTCCTGGGTGATATCGTCGCGGCGGTGGCGCTTGGCCGGAGGGGCGCTGCTCGCCCTCGTCCTCCTCGCCCTTTTCTTCCGGGGAGTGGACTGGAAGGAGCTGGGCGCCGCCTTCCGATCCGCCAACCACGCCTACCTCGCCGGCGTCGTGGCCGTGACGATCCTGACTTATCTCCTCCGGGCCTGGCGTTGGGGAAGCCTGCTGGCGCCGCTCGCACCCGTGCCCCTGCGCGACCTTTACTCCGCCACCTTCGTCGGGTTCATGACCGGGCTGCTCGTCCCCCGGGCGGGAGAGGTGGTCCGGCCCTATCTGATCTCGCGGCGTCACCCGATCCGTACGTCCGCCGGCTTCGCGTCGATCATTCTCGAGCGCCTGCTCGACGTCGTGACCGTGCTGCTCCTGTTCTCCCTCTACCTCTACGTCCTGCCGACGCCGCCCGCGCAGACCCGGGGACCGCTCCTCGGCTACCTCAAGCTGGGCGGAGCCCTGGCCGGAGGGGCCGCGCTGGTGGTGCTGGGCGTGCTCCTGCTCCTCCACGGTCATGCGGAGGTCGTGGTGAGGCTGCTGCGACGCGTGCTCTCACCCCTGCCCGCACGATGGGTCGACGCGATCACGGGCGCGGTGGCGACGTTCGCGGAGGGCCTGGCCGTGCTGAAGGCCTCGCCCGCGCACCTGCTCTTCATCTTCGGCCAGTCCGTCCTCGTGTGGCTCAGCATCGATCTCGGCATCTGGTGGAGCAACCTCGCGTTCGGATTGGACCTTCCGTTCCATACGTCGTTCCTCATCTCATGGAACGAGTTCACCCTAGCCGCTATCTTCACCGCATCGACGCGTGCTCAGACCCTTCCCCTTGCCCTTTCATCCGTTTTGGGCGGTTATGGCGAAGGTGCGGAACCTGCCCGTGCTCGTGCTGGGGCTGGCGCTGCTGGGGCGGGAAGGACTCACCATGGGCAAGGTGGCGGACATGGCCGAGTAGCCTCCGGAGGAAGCTCCGATGGCGCGCCTGGCCGCCCTCGAACCGACGAGGCCGAGATGAAGTGTCCCTTCTGCGCCCACATGGAAGACAAGGTCGTGGACTCGCGCGAGAGCAAGGAAGGCGAGGTCATCCGCCGCCGGCGGGAGTGCCTCGCCTGCGGCAAGCGCTTCACGTCCTACGAGCGGATCGACCAGATCCCGCACCTCGTGGTCAAGAAGGACGGGCGGCGCGAGCGCTTCGACCGCGAGAAGGTCCTCTCCGGGCTCATCAAGGCCTGCCAGAAGCGGCCGGTTCCGGTGAAGACGCTGGAGCTGATCGCCGACCGCGTGGAGGCGATGGTGCAGGAGAGCCCCGACCGCGAGGTCCCCACGGTGCAGGTGGGGGAGTTCCTGATGGAGCGGCTGCGCGAGCTGGACAAGGTCGCGTTCGTCCGCTTCGCCTCGGTCTATCGCGACTTCAAGGACGTCGATCAGTTCATGGCGACGCTGAAGGGACTCCTCGAGACGACGCGGGAGTAGCTACCCGCGCTTCATCTCGCGCCGGTACTGCAGGGACGTCTCGCCGAGCCGGATCACGTCGCCTTCGGCGAGCACGTGGCGCACGACCTTCTTCTCGTTGACGAGCGTGCCGTTCGTGCTCTTCAGGTCATGGAGGACGAACTGGCCGTCCTCGGGGCGCACGCGGCAGTGCTGGCCCGAGATCGAGACGTCCTCCACCTGGATGTCGTTCGCGCGCGAGCGGCCGATGGAGGTCGCGCTCGTCTCGCTGAGCTCGAACACCTGACCCACGCCGGGTCCCCGGGTGATGGCCAGCACCGGCCGCTCCTGTAGCGTGATGGTCCGCTCGAGGTACTCCTCGGTGGTGTCGATCCGAGAGAGGACGGTCGGGGAGAGTTCCGGAGCTTCCCGGACCGGCGGCTTCGCCCGTCTCGGGATCCGCGTCGGGGCCGCGGCGCACGACGGGCAGATCGACGCATCGGCGGGAAGCGCGAGGCCGCATTCCGGACACGTCGGCACTCCTCGCTTCTGACGCCAGGCCACCACGACCAGAGCGAGCGCGGCTACC
>QHVP01000161.1:0-200 GCA_003222295.1 Acidobacteriota bacterium
AGATGACCAGGCGGCGGGCAATTCCGTCCAGCTCGATGAGCGCGAGCGCCGTGGCCAGCGGATCCCGAGTGGCGACGAGAACGGACCGGCGGGCGAGCTCCGCCACTCGGCCGCGGAGGCCCATGCCGTCGAGAGCGGGGCCGAGAGCAACGCTGGCCGTGGCACCCCACAGGAAGCGCTGCGGGCCCTCCGGCGCGTTA
>QHVP01000161.1:427-2068 GCA_003222295.1 Acidobacteriota bacterium
CAAGACCAGGTCATCGGTCAGGGGAGGCAGACTCTTCGTGTCGTCCTCCGCGATCCGCCGAATCTCCGAGATCACGGTTGCCTTGACGGACATGCCTTCTCGCCCCGTGTTCATTGAACGTTCGTGTTGACGACGATGCTCTGAATCAGTGTCCGCAGGAGCTCGACTCCTTCGAACAGCTCCTGCTCGGGCAAGGGGTGCGCAAGGGCCATCTCCGCTTCCAGCGCGCGGAAGAGCTCCTGGGTATGGGTGACGTCACAAACGCCATGGACGTCCGTGTATTCCATCTCGGCCGAGCCCTGGCGCTGGGCGAGATCGGCAAGATAGGACATGAACCGCTGGATGAAGCCTTCGAAGAAGGCCATCGTCACCACGATCGGCACCGCCGACAGTCGTCCGATGAACAAGCGAACGTTCATCAGGTTGCGATGGATGGCCTGCGCATCCGCATCGGTCGGAATGGCCTGGGCGGCGAGGGCGAACCGGCGCATCATCCCGGGATGACAGTCGCGCACCTCTTCGCGCAGGTTGTCCATGATCTTGGCGCGGGCCTCCTCCGACCGGACCGCGAGGTAGGCGCCGGTCATCCAGTAGATGAAATTCCCCTCGAGCACCGCCGTGTAGCGGGCGATGATTCCGCGGCGCTCCTCGGTGGACAGGTGTGCCGGGTGGCGGAGCGACGCGAGCAGATCGTCGGTCGCTCGGCCTAGGTACCCTTGGATCGACGCCGTCTTCGATTCCTGCGACCTCACCACACCAACAGCTTCTGTAGCCCTCACGACACCAACAGCTTCGGTAGTCATCGTTGCTCCTTTGGCGGGACCGGTGCGGGGGCTTCGCCCCCTTCGGTTTTCGTCCTACTTTCGTAGAACGGAAGCCGCGTCCGAGCGTGGCACACGACTCCGGCAGACGACCCCGGGTCGGTCGCATCGACGGGGGAAGCCGTCATCGCGACGAGAAGCAAGACCCATGCCTTCAACAACCTCAAGATGTGGAACGTCGAGCCGGCCCGTCCGGAGAAGGCGACCCGGAACAAGTGGGCAGCGTCGTTCCACTATTGGGTAGCGCGCTCGCGTCGCGCCTCTTTCAGCTCGGGCAGTTCCGGGTCCGCACGGCTCCAGTTGGCGAGAAAACGGCGGTAGTGACCGCGGGCGGACGCGCAGTCGCCGGCTGGCGCGGAGGCGCGCGCCAGCCCGAGGAGGGCGAGCGATCGGTTGGGCGCGCGCTGCAGGGCCCGCTCGAAGGCCGCCGCCGCCTCCCGCGGCCGGCCCAGCTCCAGGAGGATCTCTCCGCAAAGCTCGGAGGCGGGTTTGATGGGGCGCGGCAGGCCCAGGGGCGGCGGGAGCTGGCGCTCCAGAACGACCGCTTCCTGCATCCTTGCCACCGCCTCTTGGCCACGCCCGGCGGTCACCGCCAGCAGCGCGGCGAGCTCTTTCTCCATCACGGCCACGTCGAGCGCGCGATGGCCGGTTCCCCCTGGCGCACCCGGTCCCGCGCGTCTGGCCAGCTCGGACCGGGCCATCTCCGCCATCCTGGGATCCCCCCGGCGCGCCGCGCTCATGCCGATCGCGAACAGCTCGCCGGTGGTGTCGAAGCTCGTCGCGGTGGCGAGATCCTGGAACGATCGGGTCTCCACCACGT
>QHVP01000162.1 GCA_003222295.1 Acidobacteriota bacterium
CCGAAGACCTGCTCCGAGCGCTGATCGAGGGTCTGGACGTTGCGCGGGGTGTACTCGGCCTGGTTGCTCACGTCCACGACCTTGCCCTTGAAGGCACGGCCGGGGAACGTGTCGACGGTGAAGCTCGCCTCCTGGCCGACGTGCACGAGGCCGACCTTCGGCTCCGGCACGTAGACGCGGACCCACATCTGCCCGGGCTCGAGGATGGTGGCCACCGGACGGTTCGCGGGCACGAGGTCGCCGGGGCGGAGGTCCATCGTCTCGATGGTGCCGTCCGACGGCGCGCTCACCACCGCCTCGCGGCGCTGGCGCCGCAGGTACTGGAGGCCGCTCTTCTCGCGTTCCAGGGCCGCCCGCGCGGACGCGATGTCTTCCCGCCGGCTGCCGCGCTCGAGCTGGCGCAGGGCCTCCTGGGCCACGCGCGCCTTGGTGGCAGCCTCGTCGTACTGGGCGCGCGGGATGATGCCCTCCTCGAGCAGGGCGTGGAGCCGGCGGCGCTCCCGTTCCGCCTCGTCGTACTGCGCCTGGGCGGTGGCGCGCTCCTCCACGCGCGGGCCGTTGAGGGCGCGGAGGAGGGCCGCCTCCGCGCCCGCCACCTGCGCCTCCTGCTGGCGGACCTGCGCGTCGACCATGTCCGTCTCGAAGGTCACCAGCGGCTGGCCCTTCTTGACCGTGGCGCCTTCGTCGGCGTGCACGGCGGCCACCCGGCCCCCGGTCAGCGACCCGACCTCGACGTCGCGTGCTTCGATCGTCCCCGAGAGCACCAGGCCTTCCGCCTCGCGGTGCCGAAAGGCCCAGAAGGTGGCGGCGGCGGCGGCCACCAGCAGCACGGGCACGACGGCTTTCGCGTTCATGCTTTCCTCCGGCGCGCGGGCCTGGGGCCGGACGCGGCGCGGCGCCGTGGGCGCGGAGGACGGATTGCGCCCGACGTGAAGATCTCGACGACGGTCTCGACGTAGTCGTCGAGAGGCACCGGAGGGTCGACGACCTTCAGTATCCGGTGGAAGAAGACGTAGGCGTTCATGGTGCCCATGAAGATGAGGGCCGCGGATCTCGTATCGGAGACCTGCAGACGGCCGCCGTCCCGGGCCCGGCGCAGGTAGCCTTCGAGCACTCCGAAGACGCGGCGGGGCGGGCTGGACTGGCCGCTTCTCGCCCATCATTCGCTCCAGGAAGGGGATGGCGGTGTGGGCCAGCTGCCGGAGCACGGGCGCGGGATCGGCCCCGGCGTCGGCGTCGCGGAGGAAGTCGAGCGGGAAGGGGTCCGCGGTCGTGGCCGGGGGGGCCATGGCCGCCGTGAAGAGCTCGCGTTTGCCGGGGGCGTGACGGAGCAGGGCGGCCGGGCTGACGCCCAGGCGGCCCGCGATCTGGGCGAGGGTCGTCCCGTCGTATCCGCGCTCCGCGAACGCGTCGCGTGAGGCGCGCAACACGTCGTCCCGGCTCACCCGCGCGCGCCGGCCCATATCAAAGTAAATATATAGCTATTTACTTATTTGTCAAGGGCCGAAGGTCGAAGCGGCGATCCGGCGCGCTCAGGCGCGCAGAAGGGGAAGCAGGTCGTGCAGATCCGGAGGGAGCCGTGACTCGAACTGCAGCCGCTCCCCCGTGCCCGGGTGCGTGAAGGCGAGCCGTGCGGCATGCAGGGCAGGCCGCGTCAGCCCTTCGAGCGCGGTGCGGGCGGCGGCCCGGCGCGAGGACGGCGTGCGCGTCCCGCCGTAGGTCGCATCCCCCGCGACGGGATGACCCAGGGAGGCCAGGTGGACGCGGATCTGGTGGGTGCGGCCGGTGTGAATGCGGACGCGCAAGAGGGCGGCGCCGTCGAGCACCTCCACGACCGTGTAGGTGGAGCGGGCCGCCCGTCCCCGCGGCGCGCGCACGGACATCTTCTTTCTATGTACCGGGTCCCGGCCGATGGCGGCCTCGATCACCCCTTGCCGGGCGCGAGGGACGCCCTGGACGATGGCCAGGTACTCCTTATCGACTCCGCGCGAGGCGAACTGCGCGGCCAGGGCTCGATGCGTCTCGTCGTCCTTGGCCACCACCATGAGGCCCGAAGTGCCGCGGTCGAGCCGGTGCACGATGCCTGGCCGCAGCACGCCGCCCACCCCGGAGAGGTCGCGCACATGGTGGAGCAGCGCGTTCACGAGCGTCCCCGAGAGCCGCCCCCCGCCCGGGTGGACGGTCATCCCCGCCGGCTTGTCCACGACGAGGAGGCGCGCGTCTTCGTGGACGATCGTGAGGGGGAGCTCCTCGGGCGCGGGGACGGCCGCCACCGGATCCGGCAGCTCGACCGTCACCTCCTCGCCGCCGCGGAGGCGCAAGGACGGCCGCGCGGGACGTCCACCGAGACGCACCGCGCCCTCCGCCATCAGGGCCTGCACGCGGGCGCGGCTGAGCTCGGGGAGCTGTCGCGCGACCCAGGTGACGAGGCGCGCGCCCGCCGAAGGTCCCGGGACCTTCAAGGATCGCGAGGAATGTGTCCGAGTGTTGTCGCCCGACACTCGGACACTCAGGCGGTTTCGCCGGGCCACGAAGGGAAGGACCAGGGCCACCGCGATGGCCATGAGGATCGCGATGAACTGCGAGGTCGAGAGCCAGCCGCCGAGCACGCTGCCGCGCACCGCGTCGCCGCGGTAGAACTCGATGATGAACCGCGCGACCGCGTAGAGGAGGACGTAGGCGAGGATGACCTGGCCGTCGAAGCGCTTGCGCCGCGCGATCCGGGCCAGGAGGAAGAAGATGGCGAGGCAGGCGATCGCCTCGTAGATCTCCGTCGGGTGCAGGGGCGTGTCCAGCGGCGTGCCCACCGTGCGCGAGGCATAGGAGTCGCGAAAGGTGACGGCCCAGGGCACCTCGGCCGGCCGGCCGTAACAGCAGCCCGCGGCAAAGCAGCCCAGCCGGCCGATGGCCTGGCCGATGGCCACCGCGGGCGCGAGCACGTCCGCGGTACGCCACGGCGGCAGCGCATGCTTCCGCGCGTACCACCACGCCACCGGGAAGGCGCCGATCAGGCCGCCGTAGAAGACGCCGCCGCTCTGCAGGATGGAGAGAAGCTCGCGCGGGTTGTGCGCGTAGTAGCCCCACTCGACGACGACGAGCAGGACCTTGGCTCCCACCAGCCCGGCGATGAGGACGTAGACCGCCATGTCCGTGACCCGCGCGGGGTCGAGGCCGGCGCGCTTGGCCTGCCGGCTGGCCACCCACAGGCCGGTGATGAAGGCGATGGCGAGCAAGACGCCATACGTGTGAAGGGTGAGGGGGCCGATGCTCCGTCCCAGGAGGTCGAAGGCGGGGAGGGTGAGCAGCTTGGGGTGCATTGCTCCTTAGTCGCCGTGACCGGCGGGAGAGGCGGCGATCCCGGCCTTGGGCGACTCGTCCATCTCGGGATTGCGCAGGATGTCGATCACGAGCAGGGCGACGCCCACCGTGATGGCGGAGTCGGCGACGTTGAACGCCGGCCAGTGGTGTGGCCCCCAGTACATGTCCAGGTAGTCGATGACGTAGCCCAGGCGTGCGCGGTCGAGGAGGTTTCCCACCGCCCCCCCCATCACCATCGCGAGCGCGGTCTGCGGCAACCGGCTCTGCACGGGCATGCGCCAGGCGTAGAGCGCGATGGCGAGCAGGGCGAGGAGGCTGACCACCGAGAACATCAAGGACTGATAGGGCAGCCCCGCCTCGGACAGGATCCCGAAGGCGGCGCCGCGGTTCTGGACGTAGGTGAGGCGGACGAGGCCCTCCACGATCGTGCGGCTCTCGTGGAGCGTCATGAAGTCGTCGACCAGCGCCTTCGTGACCTGGTCGAGGGCGACGATGACGCCGGCGATCCACAGGTACGGGGAGCGGCCGGGCACGGGGTTGGTCATCGGCCCAGGCCCTCGAGGACGGCCGCGCACCGCTCGCACACCGCCGGGTGCGCGGGCAGCTTGCCCACGTTCTCCGAGTAGGTCCAGCACCGCTCGCACTTCGCGCCACGGGCCCGCTCGACGCGCACGGTCAGCGGCCCTTCGCCGTCGGTGAGGGTCACGTCGCTCACGATGAAGAGGTTGGCCAGGTTCCCGGGGAAGACGCGTCCCTGGGCCTGGTACTCGCGGAGGGGCTCGAGCACGGCGGACGGGGCCGCGACCTCGACCCGCGCCTCGAGGCTGGAGGCGATCCGCTTGGCCCCGCGCGCCTCCTCCAGCGCCTTCATGGCCACGACCCGCGCCTCGAGCAGGGCGCCCCAGGGCTTCCGGTCCTCGATGGATCCGTCCACGTCGGGGAAGAGGGCCAGGTGCACGGACTCGCCTTCTTGCCCGGGGATCGATTCCCAGACCTCGTCCGCGGTCATCGGCAGGATCGGCGCCATGAGGCGCGCGAGGTCGCGGGCCACGCGATGAAGGACGGTCTGCGACGAGCGGCGGCGCGCGCCGTCGGGCGCATCGCAGTAGAGCCGGTCCTTGAGGACGTCCAGGTAGAGAGAAGACAGGTCCGCCGAGCAGTACTGCACGATCTGGTGATAGACGACGTGGAACTCGAACTCGTCGTAGGCCTCGAGCACGCGGGCCAGGAATTGGCGATGGCGCGCCAGCGCGTAGTGGTCGATCTCCTCGAGGCGGTCTTCCGGCACCGCATCCTTCTCGGGATCGAAGTCGAACAGGTTCGAGAGGAGGTACCGGCAGGTGTTCCGGACCTTGCGATAGGCCTCCGCCACCCGCTTGATCATCTCGTCCGAGAACGGCATGTCATCGCGGTAGTCGACCATGCTGACCCAGAGGCGCACGATCTCCGCCCCGTAGACGTCGATCAGCTTCTTCGTGTCGACGTCGTTGCCCATGCTCTTCGAGATCTTCCGGCCCTGCCCGTCCACGGTGAAGCCGTGGGTGATGACCTGCTCGTAGGGAGCGCGCCCGCGGGTGCCCACGCCGATGAGGAGCGAGGAGTGGAACCAGCCGCGGTGCTGGTCGCTGCCCTCCAGGTACACGTCCGCCGGCCAGCGCAGCCCGGAACGCCGCGCGAGCACGGCCGCGTGCGAGGAGCCGGAGTCGAACCAGACGTCGAGGATGTCCTTCTCCTTGTCGAACTGCTTGCCCCCGCACTTGGGGCAGGCGAAGCCCGGGGGCAGGAGCTCCGCCGGCTCGCGGGCCCACCAGGCGTCGGCGCTGTCCGCCTCGAACAGGTCGGCCACCCGGCGCGCGATCTCGGGCGTGAGCAGGGCGGACGAGCAGCCCTTGCAGTAGAAGGCGGGGATGGGCACGCCCCACAGCCGCTGGCGCGAGATGCACCAGTCGGGCCGGGCCGCGATCATGTTGCGGATGCGCTCCTCGCCCCAGGCCGGGTACCAGCGGACCTTCGCGACGGCGTCCAGGGCGCGCTCGCGGAAGCCGCCGATGTCGAGGCCGATGAACCACTGCTCGGTCGCGCGGAAGATGATCGGGTTCTTGCACCGCCAGCAGATCGGATAGGCGTGCGTCTCCTTGCCCGATCCGAGCAGGGCGCCCTTCTCGCGCAGGAGGTCGATCACGCGCGGGTTCGCGTCGAATACCTTCTGGCCCGCGAAGTACTCGACCTCGGGGAGGAACCGTCCGGCCTCGTCCACCGGACAGTAGATGTCGAGGCCGTACTTGACGCCGGTGAGGTAGTCCTCCCAGCCGTGGCCGGGGGCGGTGTGTACCACGCCCGTCCCCGTGTCCAGGGTGACGTAGTCGCCGAGCACGCCGACGGAGGCCCGGTCGATCCAGGGATGGCGGAAGCGCAGGCCCTCGAGAGTGGATCCCTTCACCTCCGCCAGCGATTCCCCGAGGATGACGGCCTGCTCCTTCCAGCGGGCCAGGGCGGCCTCGCGCAGGGCCTTGGCGATGAGCAGGACGTCGGCCGAGCCCTCGACGGGGTAGAACGCGTAGTCCGCCTCCGGATGGAAGGCCACGGCGAGGTTCGCGGGCAGCGTCCAGGGCGTGGTGGTCCAGATGACGGCAAACACGCGCCGGTCGTGCAGCGCGGGGTGCGCGCTGGCCAGCGTCTCCAGGTCCGCGCCTTCGAGCGCGAGCTTCACGTCGATCGACGGGCTGGTGTGCCTCTCGTCGTACTCGATCTCCGCCTCCGCCAGCGCGGTGCGGTCGGAGATGCACCAGTGGACGGACTTCTTCGCCTTGTAGACGAGGCCCTTCTCCACGAACTCGGCGAGCTGCCGCACGATGGTCGCCTGGTAGCCCGGAGCCATGGTCAGGTAGGGGTCGGACCACTCGCCCATGACGCCCAGCCGCTCGAACTCCTGGCGCTGGATGTCGACGAACTTCTCGGCATAGGCCCGGCATTCGCGCCGGAACGCGACCGGGCTCATGTCCCTCTTCTTGCTGCCGAGGTTTCGGTCCACTTGCAGCTCGATGGGCAGACCGTGGCAGTCCCAGCCCGGCACGTACGGCGCGTCGTGTCCCTGCGCGCCCGCCATCGAGCGGCTGCGCACGATCACGTCCTTGAGCACCTTGTTCAGCGCGGTGCCGAGATGGATGTGCCCGTTCGCGTAGGGCGGGCCGTCGTGGAGGATGAACCGGGGCGCGCCCGCACGCGCGGCGCGGAGCCGGCCGTAGAGGTCCTGGTCCTTCCAGAGCGCGATGCGGCGGGGCTCCGCCTGGGGAAGGTTCGCCTTCATCGGGAAGTCCGTCCGCGGCAGGTTGAGGGTGGACTTGAGGTCTTCGGCGGTGGTCATGGTCGCAAAACATGGCAGCGTAACACGCCGGCAAAAAAGCCGTCAATGTACGGCGCCAGAGGGGTTTGGACCCCGGAGAGCGGGGGCGTTCGGGTAGAATCCCTGCAGTAATGAACCCTGGAAGGAGCGTGACGATGCGGCGAAACGCCCTGTTGTTGCTCATGCTGCTGATCCTGCCGTGGCTCGGTTGCGCCAAGGGTCAGGAATGCGATCGCTGCTCCTCCGACGACGACTGCAAGCAGGGCTTCATCTGCAACAGCTTCAGCGACGGCAGCAAGCGCTGTGGCACCGGCACCGGCGCGACCACCTGTCGCGTCCGCTAGTCGCAGCCACACATTCGCGATGGTGGCCGCTGGATGCAGCCAGACATTCGCGATGGTGGCTGCTGGATGCGGGCCCGGTCTCGCGCTAGGTCTCCGCGCGTCGCGCGCCGGAGTTCGGGGGTTCCGGGCTCATGAGGCGCATCCCGGGGTTGGGGCGCGCGGACAGCACTGCCGCCGCCAGCCCCGCGCCCATCAACCCGGTCACCACGGTGTAGCAGACCCAGAAGGTGAGCTGCGGCAGCACGCCGAGGTACAGGATCGGCTTGAAGCTGCCGGGCACGAACCGATGGACGTCTCCCCAGAACCAGACGTCGCTCACCCGGCTGAGGTCGTAGTGTGATCCCAGGCGCCACGCGGACGCGACGACCATGAGGAGCGCGACGGCGCCCCGTGAAGCGAGCGCGTAGGCGGTCAGCCCGCCGAGCACC
>QHVP01000165.1 GCA_003222295.1 Acidobacteriota bacterium
GAGCGCGAACGAGGCCACCTGGCCGAGGGCGTGCACGCCGGCGTCGGTCCGGCCGGCGCCCGCCACCGCGATCCGCGCCCCGCCCGTCAACCTGGAGAGCGCCTCTTCGAGCGTCCCCTGGACGGTGCGCGCGCCGCCCATACGCTGTGCCTGCCAGCCCGCGAAATCGGTCCCGTCGTAGGCGAGGGTCAGGCGGTAGGTCGGCATGCGCCTCGGGCCGGCCGCTCAGGCGCGCGAGCCCGGCCGTTCCGGCTTCGAGCCCTGCGCGCAGAGGGGACAGGCGTCGGCGGTATAGGTCGGGGCTTCCAGCTCCAGCAGGCTCTTCGTGGGCACCCCCAGGTCGAGGGCATGGCTGCGGTTCACGAGGCTGCCGGCGGCGAGCACGCGACCCCCGCGGCTGCGTACGACGTCCATCACCTCGCGCGTCGATCCGCCCGTGGTGATGACGTCCTCCACCACCACCACGCCCTCCCCGGGCAGGATCGAGAAGCCGCGGCGGAGCGTCATGCGCCCCTCCTGCCGTTCCGTGAACAAGGCGCGGCAGCCCAGGCCGCGCGCGACCTCATGGGCGACGATCACGCCGCCGAGGGCGGGCGCGACCACCGCCCCCGGAGGCTCGCGGAGCGCGGGGCCGAGAGCGCCCGCCAGCGCTCCCCCCAGGCGCGTTGCGGCCACGGGGTCCATGAGGACGCGCGCGCACTGGAGATAGCGCGGCGAGTGCAGGCCCGAGGTCAGCAGGAAGTGGCCTTCCAGGAGGGCTCCAGCCGCGCGGAAGAGTTCGAGAAGGTCCTGGCTCATCGGCCGATGACTTTAGCATGCGGCCCGGCCGGTATACTGCCGCGGTGACCCCGCTCTCCGCCGTCCTCATCACCTGTGACGAGGAGCGGAACCTCCCCCGCGCGCTGGAGAGCGTCAAGTTCTGCGACGAGGTGGTGGTCCTCGACGGCGGCTCGCGCGATCGCACGCGCGACCTGGCCGCCGCCGCCGGGGCGCGCGTGGAGACGAGCATCCCCTGGCCCGGGTTCGTGCAGCAGCGCAACCGCGCGCTGGCGGCGGCTTCCCACGATTGGGTCCTCGCCATCGACGCGGACGAGCGGGTCACCGCCGAGTTGCGCGACGAGATCCGCGCCGAGGCCGCCCGCGGCTTCGCGCACGCCGGATATCGCATCCCGCGCCTCGCCTTCTACCTCGGGCGATGGATCCGGGGAACGGACTGGTGGCCTGACCCCCAGCTCCGTCTCTTCGATCGGCGGCGCGGGCGCTGGGAGGGCAACCTCATCCACGAGTCGGTGCGCGTGGACGGCAGCGTCGGCCGCCTGCGCGCGCGCATGGAACACTTCAGCTACGACGACATCAGCGACCACCTCGCCACCATCGACCGCTACACCACGCTGTGGGCGGAGCAGGCGGCGCAGGAAGGCCGGCGCAGCGGCCCCCTGGATCCCGCCTTCGCCGCCTCGTGGGCCTTCTTCCGCAACTATGTCGTGCGCGGCGGTGTCCTGCTGGGCGAGGCCGGGCTCACGGTCTCCGCGCTCAACTCGTACTACACGTACGTGAAGCTGGCCAAGCTCCGCGAGCGACTCGACGGCGCCGGCCCGCCAAGGACGTGAGGATCCTGCACGTCGACACCGCCCGCGGCTGGCGCGGCGGGCAGAACCAGGTGCTCCTCACGGCCAAAGGCATGGAGCGCCGGGGCCACGAGGTCATCGTGGCCTGCCGCACCGCCTCCGCGCTGCGCGACCGCGCGCGCGCCGCCGATCTCGACGTGCAGGAGGTCGCGTTCGGGGGCGACCTCGTCCCCGCCCCCGCCCTCGCCCTGCGGCGGCTCGTCCGCCGGCTCCGGCCGGACGTGGTCCACCTGCACGACCCGCATGCCGCGGCCGCCGCCCTGCTCGTCGCGCCCTCCACGTCGCGGCTGGTAGCCTCGCGGCGCGTGGACTTCGCGCTGCGAGGGCCTCTCTCGCGCTGGAAGTACCGGCGGTGCCGGCGCGTCATCGCGGTCAGCCGGGCGGTGGCGCGCGTGCTGGAGGAGGGCGGCCTTTCCGCCGCCCACGTGCGCGTCGTGTACGAGGGGGTTCCCGACCGCTCCCCCACCGCGGGCGGAGAGGACGCGCTGCGCGCCCTGGGCGTGCCCGCGGGAGTGCCGGTGGTCGGCAACGTGGCCGCCCTCACCGCGCACAAGGACCACGCCACCCTGCTCCTGGCGGCGGCGCAGGTGATCGCGCGCGTCCCGCAGGCGCGATTCGTGATCGTCGGCCAGGGCGAGCTGGAGAGCCGGCTGCGCACGCGCGCCCATGAGCTGGGCCTCGACGGCCACGTCCTGTTCGCCGGATTTCGCCCCGACGTCGACCGCCTGATCCCCGCCTTCGACGTCTTCTGCCTCTCCTCGCACATGGAAGGGCTGGGCACGAGCCTCCTCGACGCGATGTGCTACGCGCGCGCCGTGGTCGGCACCGCGGCCGGGGGCATCCCGGAGGCCGTGGAGGACGGCGTGACCGGCCGCGTGGTCCGGCCGCGACGGCCGGACGCGCTGGCCGAGGCCCTGACGGAGGTCCTGCTGGACCGCGCGCGACGGGAGTCCATGGGCGCGGCCGGACGCGCGCGCTTTCTCGAGCGGTTCACCGCCGACCGCATGGTCGAAGAGACCCTCGCCGTGTACGCGGAGGCCGCATGAAGGGCGTGGCCATCTTGACCCCGCGTGCGGGCCTGGCTGCGGCGCGGGCCCGCGCCGCGGTCGAGCGCAGCGCGCACTGGCGTGGATTGGAGATGCGTCTCACGACGGCCCCCGGCGACGCGCGGCGCTTCGCATCGGAGGCGGCGGCGGCGGGCGCGGAGATCGTGCTCGCCATCGGCGGCGACGGCACCGCGAACGAGACCGCCTGGGGCCTGCTCGGCACGACGTCCGCCCTCGGCCTGGTGCCGATGGGCTCCGGCAACGGTCTCGCGCGGACCCTGGGCATCCCCCTGAAGCCGGACGCGGCGCTGGCCGTGCTGGTGGAGGCCGTGCCGCGCGGGATGGACGTCGGCATGGTCAACGGCCGCCCCTTCCTGAACGTCGCCGGGGCCGGATTCGACGCGCAGGTCGGGCTCGACTTCAACGAGCACGGCCGCCGCGGCGGGCGCCGCGGCGTGTTCACCTACGTGTGGCTGGCTGTCCTGCGGATCATGAAGTATCGCGCCGAGAGCTGGCGGCTGGAGGCGGGCGGCCAGAAGTTCGAGGGACGCGCCTGCATCGTGGCCTTCGTGAACGGACGCCAGTACGGCGGGGGCGCGGTGCTCGTGCCCGGCGCTCGGCTCGACGACAGTCTCCTCGACATCGTCGTCATCGAGGACGCGCCCGCGCTGGAGCTGGCGTGGAACGCGCAGCGGCTGTTTTTCGGAGCGCTGGCGGATTATCGCCGCTATCGTCATATCGCGTCGGCGCAGGCGACGCTGACGGCGCGCGGCACCGTCCCCTATCACCGCGACGGAGAACCGGAGTCCACGCCGGGAGGGCTCGAAGCGTCGATTCTTCCGCGCGCGCTGCGCATACTGGTGCCGCGCGCCACCGCCAGCGATCCTCACGGACCGTTCGAGCCACAGCCTCTAGTCTGATAACCCCAGCGGGACGGAAACAACAGAAAACGGAGATACAGGGCTAGGCTCTCCAGGATTCGCGAGCAGAAGCGACCAGCGCGCGAATCTCTTCGCGCGCCGCCGGTGCCAACGGCATGAGGGGCGCCCGCACGTGTCCGCCGCGCCATCCCGCCGCATCCACCGCCGCCTTCAGCCCGGCGATGCCGTGCGTCGCCGTCACCGCCACGGCCAGCGGAGTGAGCGCCGCCTGTAGCCGCCGCGCGCGCGCGTGATCACCCGATTGGAACGCGCGGTAGATCGCCACCGCCAGCGCGGGCGCGCAGTTCGCCACCGCGAGGATTCCCGCGCCGGCGCCGAGGCACAGCGCGGGATACAGAACAGGGGCGGACCCGCACGCGACTTCGAACCGAGGCGGCACCGAGGACAGGATCCGTCCCAGCAGGCCGAGGTCGCTGCTCGACTCCTTGATGCCGGCGATGCGCGGATGGGACGCGAGCTCGGCGGCGAGGGCGGGGGGCCAGGGCACCCCCGTGAAGAGCGTCATCGAGTACAGATAGACGGGCACCGGGGACGCGTCCGCGACGGCGACGAAGTGCCGCCGCAGCGCCTCCGCCGTCATCTGCGGCTTGTAGTAGTGCGGCGTCAGCACGAGGACGGCGTCCGCGCCGAGGTCGGCGACCTTCCGCGTCAAGGCGATGGTGGCGCGCGTGGAGTCGAGGCCGGTGCCGACCAGCACGGCCCGGCCGCCCGCGCGCGCCCGCGCGGCGCGCACGAGGGCCAGCTTCTCGTCCTCTTCGAGGCTGGCCGCCTCGCCGTTCGAGCCCAGCACGACGTAGCCCTCGAGGTCCTCGCCCGCCCAGGCCTCGAGGTTGGCCTCGAAGGCGGCGAGGTCGAGAGCGCCGTCGGAGTCGAAGGGGGTGACGACGGGAGGAAGGATGCCCCTCAGCGGGCGCACGGTCAGGTCAGGCGGCCGGGGTCTTCTTGGCCAGCGCGGCGACCACCTTGTCCATCATCTTCACGTCGTGCGGAGTGAACGCGTCGCGGAAGTCGCTCCACACCTCGAGCACCGCCCACAGGCCGGCTTCCGTACGCACCGGACCGACCATCACGCTGCCGGTGGCGAGCCCGACCGCCGCCCACAGCGGCTGCGAGGCCAGATCGGCAACCTTCGTCGTGACGTGCCCGTGCGCGGCGTCGGCCAGCGGCCCGCCCCCCGACCAGATGCGGTCCGGTCCGGCCGGCCGCTCGAGCGAGGTGTGGACCGCGAGGTCCTCCCCGTCCGCCACGTAGGCCGTGATGGCCGAATAGCGTCCGAAGCGCTTCTTCATGATCTCGACGGATTGTTTGAGGGCGTCCTCGAACGACGACGCCTTCTTGATCGCGTCCTCCACCTCGTGCAGGACGGACTCGCGCCGCAGTGCGGACTTGCGGGCGAGGTCGGTCTTCCACGGCTTCTCGTCCTCACGCGTCGACGCCATGTTCACCTCGATTTTCCCCTTCCTTGCAATGAAAGTCTCGCCTTTCACTTTTCCGCGGTCATCGGAGGGCTCGCCCTCCGTCCACCCGGATCACCTCGCCTGTCGTGTAGCCGCCACCGGCGGCCAGGAACACGATCGTCTCGACCACTTCCGCCAGCGTGCCGAAGCGCCGCTGCGGGATCTTCGCCCGTACCTTCTCGCTCGCACCCGGCGGCTCCATGATGCCCGGCGCGACCGCGTTCACCCGGATCTCCGGGGCCAGGGCCAGGGCCAGGCACTCGGTGGCCATGACGAGCGCCGCCTTCGTCGCGCAATAGGCCAGGTACGACGGCCACGGCCGCAGCCCTCCCAGGCTGGCGACGTTCACGATCGACCCGCCCCCACGACGCCGCATGTGCGGAGCGGCCGCCCGCGACGCCATCACCGCCGCCTTGACGTTTACGGCGAAGGCCTCGTCCAGCACCTCCTCCGTCAGCTCCGCCAGCGCCGCCTTGCGGAAGACGCCCACGTTGTTCAGGAGCAGGTCGACCCCGCCCAGCTCCGCCGCCGCCCGCTCCACGAAGTCGCTGATCTCGCCCGGCCGCCGCGCGTCCGCGCGCGACGTCCAGGTCCGGCGTCCCGCCGCGCGCACCGCCGCCGCCGTCTCGTCCGCTCCGCGCGCGCTCGCATGGAACGAGAAGGCCACGTCGGCGCCGCGCTCCGCCAGCGCGAGCACGAGCGCCCGCCCAAGGCCGGTGCCGCCGCCGGTGACGACGGCGATCTTCCCCTCGAGCCGGGGCTCGACCATGCTGTAGACGGGAATCTCCCAAACTTGTCGATTATATCAGCGTCTTCTTCAATCGATTCGCCTCGGGCTCGAGAACACGGGGAGGTCCATGCAAACGGGCACCGGGATTCCGTCCGCCGTCGCCGGCCTCCACCTCAGCTTGCGCGCGTCCTTCAGCATGGCCTTCTCGGCCTCCGGCCAGGGAGGCGACACGCGCGGCCGCTCGACGATGCGCGCGTCCACCGTGCGCCCATTCGCAGCGATGGCCACCTGGGCCACCCAGCGTCCCTCGATCACGTGGCGGTGCTTGGGACGGGGCAGGCCGACGCGGCCTTCCCGGAGCTGGGGACCCACCAGGCGGGCGCTGGGGCCGAAGGACGGCATGGGCAGCCGGCGCCAGGAGTCGGACCATTCGCAGCGGGGGCCCCCGGCTTCCGCCACCGCCGCCGGCTGCATCGCGGCCAGGGCGGCAAGCAGGAGCAACGGCACTTCAGGCCTCGAGCTCCTCCAGGAAGCGGGCGCCGACCCGATACGTGGCTCCGCCCTCGATCGCTTCCAGGCGGCACACCACCGCCTTGACGGCGTACGCGGCGCGCCCGCCGAAGTGGTGGCGCAGGGCGGCCGGGACGGGGATGCGGAGGTCGATGCGCGAGCCGACGGGAAGGCGCCGGACGGCCTCGAAGCACAGGCCACCGCCGCTGATGTTCACGGTCTGGCCCCGTTCCGCGAAGGGGGCGCCGTGCGCGTCACGGCCGGAGACGTTCAGGGGCAGGCGCAGGCCCCGCCGCTTCTCGCGCTGGATGATGGTGGGCACGGCCGGCGCGGATCCTAGGCCTGCCCGGCGCCGCGTGTCAACGTTCGCGGATGGAGCGTTCGCGCAGCAGCTCGACCAGCCGCGCGTCGTCGGGGGCGATCAAGGCCAGCTCGGCCAGGGCGCCGCGGGCCTGCGTCAGGGGGACGTCGGGGGCGGCGCGGGCGAGGAGGGCCTGCACCCGCTCTTCTGTGCCGGCGTCGAGGGGGGCGGGCTCCGGCCGGCCCGCCTGTCGCTTCTTGAGGGCGCGCCATACGACCTCCGCCGCATCCTCGCAGGCGGGATCGAGGACGAGCGCTTCCGTCATGGCATCGACCGCCTCCTCCAGACGGCCCCCGTCGAAATGGGCGCGCCCTCGGCCCACGTGCTCGCGCACGCGCGATCGCGCCTCCTCGCCTCCGGCCGCGGGCGCCTGGGGAAGCACCGAGCGGGACCGCGTCCGGCGGAGCGCGAAATGCATCTCCTGCAGGTCGCGTCCCACCTCGTCCATCGACTGGTAGCGCTTGTCCGGGTCCTTGACCAGCATGCGGTGCACGAGCGCGGCCAGCCGCGTCGGCAGCTCCGGGTTGAGGGTCAGGACGGGGTCGGGTTGCTCCTGGATGATCTGGAAGAGCACCGCGTGCAGGGTCTTGCCCTTGAACGGCTTCTCCCCGGTCAGGAACTCGTAGAACACCGACCCCGCGGAGAAGACGTCCGAACGGCGGTCCACCAGCTTGCCCATCGCCTGCTCGGGCGCCATGTAG
>QHVP01000698.1 GCA_003222295.1 Acidobacteriota bacterium
AACTCGGCCTCGCCGAGGTCGAACAGCCGCCGGCAGCTCGCGAGGACCTTCTTCCCGCGCGCGATCCGCTTCTCGATGGCGGCACGGCCGGCGAGGAACGCGCTCGCGATCTCCGCGGCGCCGAAGCCGCACAGGATGTTGAGCACGAGCGCGACCTGCACCGGCTCCGCAAGCCGGGGATGGCAGCACGAGAACATCATCCGGAGCTGCTCGTCGCGGATGGCGGGGGCGGCGAAGGCCTCCTCGACCACGGGCGCGATCGTCCACTCGCTCTCGAGCAGCCGGCCCAGCTCGGGCGCGAAGGTGCGCGCGGTGCGCTGGCGCCGCAGCACGTCGAGGGCGCGGTTCTTCGCCGTCGCCATGAGCCAGGCGGACGGATTCTCCGGAAGGCCGCGGACCTTCCACACCTCGAGCGCGCGACAGAAGGCGTCCTGGACGACGTCTTCGGCCAGGGTCAGGTTGTGCACCCCGAAGATCCGCGTGAGCGCGGCGACCATGCGCCCGGACTCATGGCGGAAGAGGTGCTCGCTCAGGTCCAACGGACTGGGCCCCTCCCGCGCGTCATCATTTATGCGGTGCGTAGCGGAGCATGACGTTGCCCGAGGGGTAGGTCTTGGCCTCTAGGAGGTCCAGCCTCGAGCTCTTCGTCAAGCCGCTGATCAACGACTTGCCGCCGCCGAGGAGGACGGGGCCGACGATGAAGCGGTACTCGTCGATGAGCCCGTGCTCGGTGAGCTGCGACGCGATCGAGCCGCTGCCGAAGATGAGCATGTCGGGGCCGGGCTGCTTCTTCATGGCCTCGACCTCGCGCGGATCGAACGCGCGGATGAGGCGGGTGTTCTTCCACGTCACGTCCTCGAGGGTCTTGGAGAAGACGGTCTTGGCCGCTTCGTTGATCCAGACGGCCATGGCGCGGATCTCCGGAGAGCGGCGTCCCGGCATGTGCGGGTCGGGCGCGGTGCCGGGGTCCTCGAGGGCGTGCGGCCAGAAGGCCTGGAACATCTCGTAGGTGCGACGCCCGAAGAGGATCGCTCCTTGACCCGACATGCCCTCCCCGGCCTCTTTGTCGATCTGCGGCTCCGGCACCACCCAGTCCAGCTTCCCGTCCGGTGATGTGAAGTAACCGTCCGCCGTCACCCGGTCGAACGCCACGATTCGTCGCATGAAGACCCTCCTTACGAGATGTCGAGCTTGCCCACCGGGCGGACTTCCACCGATCCGCTGCCCTGGAGCATGGGGCAACCGTTCGCGAGCTCCACGGCCTGCGCCAGGTCACGCGCCTGAACGACGATGAAGCCCAGGACCAGGTCCTTGGCTTCGACATAGGGGCCGTCCGTGACCACTTTCTCCGGGCCGCGGACCACTCGACCCTCGGGCTCCAGCGGCTGCCCCGGGTCTTTCAGATGGCCCTTCGCTTCCAGCTCGCGTATCCAGGCCAGCCACGCCTGCAGGCTGCGCTGCGCCCGTTCCGGCGTTCCCATGGCCTCACGCCGTCCGGCCAGGCTGGCCCGAAAGAGATAGACGAACTCGCTCATCGCGCTTCCTCCTTCCCCAGAGTAGCTGCTCCCGGTCCTTCAGTTGTTCGACGTTCGAGGCGACGGCTCCCGGACATCTTTCTTTCCGGTTGGGGAGGGCGGGCCCCAGCCCGCGAATGCGCCCCTCTCCGAGGTCGTTTCGCCGTCGTCGGTGCTGCTCTGGCCGGAGGGACTCCGCATCGTCGAGCGCGTGGCGGACGCGCTCCATAATGCCCATTCGTTCGGCATCGTCCATCGCGACGTGAAGCCGGCCAACCTGATGCTGCTGCCGGGGGGCGAGCCGAAGCTCCTCGACTTCGGCATTGCCACGGTCGCGCAGGCGCCTGGCCAATGGTCGCCGGCCCTGCAGGTCATCGGGACTCCGCTCTACATGTCGCCCGAACAGGATGCAATGGCGCGACGTTCCGTCACCCTCGCCGCGCCCGGAGTCGCCGTAGGCCTAGGGCGCCGCCGGACGGATCTCGAGGATGACCCGGCGATACGAGGTCAGGCTGGGCGTGCCACCGTCCTCGACGGCGAGGATCACGTGGGCGATGCCGGCCACCTTCGGCACGATCGTCGCCTGCCCGCCGGCGGGATTGTCGACGACGACCCTCGGCGGAGGCGGCGTGCCCGGCGCGGGAGCTCGCGGGAGACGGCCCGTGACCACGGGCTTTCCGGGGATACCGGTTCCCGCCTCCGGATAGAAGAACCAGTGGAAGGTGAGCGCGTCGCCATCGGGGTCTGTCGTTCCCGCGGCGTCCAGGAGGAGTGGCCTGTCCACCTGCGCCTCCACGGTCAGCGGCTCCGTGCCCGCGCGGCCGTTCACCACGACACGCGGATTGTGATTCGCCTCGCGCACGTCCTTGATCGTCCAGTCCATTCGCGCCGCGAAGTCGTGCTGCAGCGCCGTGCGCCACCGCCAGATGGTGGCCTGGTCCGAGGTGTACGTCTTCCCGTCCGTCCCCACGACGGTGTCCCGCGAACTGTCTCTCCCTGGATAGGAGTCGCCTCCCTGGGTCCAGAATGGGCGCGGCTCCCCCGCCGGCCGCCGCCACACGTAGCGGCCGCCCCAACCGCCGTAGGCCGGGCTCATGGCGCTGGCCAAGCCGTTGTCGATGAGCCCCAGGAAGGAGGGCGTGTCCCCTTCGTGGATGCAACACGGGAAGGGATAGAGCTTACCCAGCGGCCCCTTGCTGCGGACGTTCGCGCTGACCCAGTCATCGGTGAACGTCCTGAAATCCGCGCCCGGGGCATTGCGATAGAAGAGGTCGCCGCTGATGCCCGTCCAGGTCGCGAGGTAGTACTCCTCGCCGTCCTGGGTGGACGGCGTCGCGATGTAGCGCAGGCTGGGGAACTCGCGGCGCAGCCAGGGGCCGGCGTCATCCTGGTCGGCGATCGCGTAGACGCGCAGCTTCGACACGAGGACGTCGACCTGCTTCGCCGTCCGCGTGGACCGCGCGGCCAGCAGGGCCTGGGCCAGCGTGTTCGTGCCTCCCCAGCCGAGGACCCAGAGCGGCCGCGGGTCCGCCTTCTCCGCGGCGGCCAGGATCCGCTCGGCTCCGGGCGACGTCTTGCCCTGTCCCACGCCGGCCATGCCGTAGGCCGGCTGTCCGCGCGCCACGACCTCCCGCAGCGCCACCGCGGCCGGGAATCCGGGCGCGTGCTGCGACAGGCGGGGCTGGACCTTCTCGTACGCGTCGAGGACGGAGTGGATGACGTCGGGGCGGACCCGGTCCTTCATCCAGGTGGAGGTCGTGGCCACGAGTCCCTCCACGTCGAACTCGTTCGAGTAGAGGACGAACCGCACCAGGGACATCTGGTCGTCGGGCTCGTTCGCGATGTCCGTCATCACGATGACCCGCGGCCTCGCCACGTAGGCATCGACTTGCGACGAGGCCGGCGCGGCCGCGGGCTCGTCCGCGCCGCGAAGGCCGCTCCCCGCACCCAGTCCGGCGGCGAGAATCAAGGCCGCGACCAAGATCGAGGACCCCCGCATGACGGGCGCACTCTAGCATCGTCTCGCTGTCACACCCGGGCTCCTCCCGGCATCTCAAGAGCATGTCGAGTCCTTTTCATCCCGGTGAGCGGGAGGTCCAGCGCCGGGCCGGCCTAATCGAAGAAGCGAGCAGCGTAGGCGGGATCATCGCTCGCGATCTCACCCCCGCTATCGCCCGATTCCTGGCCCGCCAGCGCCTGGCCGTGGCCGCCAGCCTCGATGCCGGCGGCCGCGTCTGGGCGTCGCTGCTGACCGGTCCCGCGGGCTTCCTCGCACCCGCCGGCCCCCAGCGCTTGCGCATCGCGGTTTCGCCGATCGCCGGCGACCCGCTCGGAGAGAACCTCCGCGCGGGCGGACGGCGGGAGCTAGGGCTGGTCGTGCTCGACCCGCGCACCCGCCAGCGGATGCGAGTCAACGGCATAGGGCGGATCGACGACCACGGAGTGGAGATCGAGATCAAACAGCTCTACGGCAACTGCCCGAAGTACATCCAGCTCCGCGAGGGCGAAGCCGACGTGCCGCCCGCGGCGAGCGCGCCGAGCGCGCCGCGGGTCGCGAACAGCCTCGACGCCCCCCAGCGCGGATGGATCGCGGCCGCGGACACGCTGTTCATCGGGAGCTTCCATCCCGAAGGCGGGGCGGACGCGTCCCATCGCGGCGGCCGGCCCGGCTTCGTTCGCGTCCTCGCCTCCGATCGGCTCGCCTTCCCCGACTATCCGGGCAACGCGATGTTCAACACCCTGGGCAACCTGGTCGAGTATCCGCGGGCCGGCCTCTTGGTCGTGGAGTTCACGAGCGGCGACCTGCTTCAGCTCACGGGCACGGCGCGTCTGGAAAACGACCGTACCGTCACCTTCCATATCGAGGAGGCGCGCGAGACCCGTGCGGCCACTGCCCTGCGCTTCCGTCTCGTCGAGTATTCGCCCGCCAATCCGCCCGTGTCACTGGAAGCGCCGCCGCGGCATCGAATCATCAACGAGGAGGAGATTGCATGACCAAGCACATCGCCTGTGGGGACGTCGTCGAGGGCTGCGCGTTCATGGCCAGCGCGTCCACGGAGGAGGCGCTCTTGAAGCAGGTGTCGCAGCACGCCGCGCAGGCGCACGGCGTGAAAGAGGTGACGCCGGAGCTGGCGGCGAAGGTGAAGGCCGCCATCCAGACCCGGTAGACTTCGTTGCGCATGGCCGTCCCCGGCGCGGAGACGACCGACGAGGCCCTGGTCGCGCGGGCCGCGGCCGGGGACGGGCCTGCCTTCGAGGACCTGGTGATCCGCTACCAGGCACGCGTCTTCCGCCTGGCCCGCCGCCTCACCGGCGAGGACGGCGACGCCCAGGACGCGCTGCAGGAGGCGTTCCTCCAAGCCTACCGCGGCCTCGGCGCGTTCCGCGGCGAAGCGCGCTTCTCGACCTGGCTCTACCGCATCGCGACCAACGCCGCGCTCATGCAGCGGCGCGCGCGAAAGCGGCGGCCGGCGGAGTCCCTCGAGGAGTACCTGCCTCGCTTCGACGCCAAAGGCGGTCACGCGGCCACGCCCGCCGCGCTGCAGGCGCCCTGCCGCGTGGAGGAGGTCATGGATCGGCGGCTCCTGGCGGAGAAGGCGCGCGCGGGGATCGAGCGGCTGCCCGATCTCTACCGCGAGGCCTTCGTCCTGCGCGACCTGGAAGAGCTGCCGACGTCCGAGGTGGCGGAGGTGCTCGGCCTGGAGCCGGCGGCGGTGCGGCAGCGCGTGCACCGCGCGCGGCTCATGCTGCGCGGCTATCTGGCCGCGCTCACGGGAGTGAGACCATGAACGCCGATGTCGTCTGCGCCTCGGGCGTCTCCCTGCTGATGGATTACCTCGAGGACGCGTTGCCCGCGGACGTCCGCCGGGACCTGGAAGCCCACGTGGCCGGATGCCCGCGCTGCACCGCGTTCGTGGCCTCCTACCGCGAGACGCCGCGCATCCTGCGCGAGGCCTCGGCGGTCACGCTGCCCGCCGGTCTCGAGGCGTCGCTGCTGCGCTTCCTGCGGTCGCGCCGCGGCCAATAGTCATGCACATCCTCGAAGCCATCGGCAACACGTCGATCGTCCGGCTCGGCAAGGTCGTTCCACCAAGGTGCGCCGACATCCTCGTGAAGCTCGAGTGGGAGAACCCCACGGGCAGCATGAAGGACCGGATGGCGCGGGCGGTGATTGCGCGGGCCGAGGAAGACGGCCGTCTCCGGCGAGGAGACACCGTCGTCGAGTACACGGGCGGCAGCACGGGGGCGGCGCTGGCCCTCGTCTGCGCTGCCAAGGGCTACCGTCTCCAGATCGTCACCTCCGATGCGTTCAGCCGGGACAAGCGCAGCCACATGGCCGCCCTGGGCGCGCAGCTGACGCTCGTTCCGAGCGAGGGAGGTCTCAGTACCAGGAAGCT
>QHVP01000007.1:0-5423 GCA_003222295.1 Acidobacteriota bacterium
CCGTCGTGCGGACGGCGAAGACGAAGCGCCCGTCCCAGCTCCGGTCGCGCGCGCTCACCGCCCGCCAGCGCGCCCCGTCCTCGACCGTCTCGACCCGGTCCGTCGCGTCCCGCGGCTGCATCATCAGCATGACCGTAATCTAGGCCCGGCCGCCCGCGCGTTCTATCCGGATCCGCCGGCAAATCGAAGGCCGCTACAATGGGCGCTTGCCGCCACCGTCTGCCCGGATGCCGCGCCTGGCCGAGGGCGCCATCGCCCTGGCCGTGATCGCTCTCGACCAGGTCACGAAGGCGCTCGTACGCCACGAGCTGCGCCTGTACGACACCTACGAGATCATCCCCGGTCTGGCCAGCCTCGTCCACGGACGGAACGTGGGGATGGCCTTCGGCGTGCTCTCCGGGGGCGGACTGCCCGCGCAGGCCGTCGTGCTGGCCGTCCTCAGCGGCGTGGTCCTGCTGGTCGTCCTCGCGCACTGGCGCCGCCTGGCCGAAGGGCCGATCCTCCTCCGCATCGCGCTGGCCCTGATCGCCGGCGGTGCGATCGGGAACCTGATCGACCGCGTACGGCTCGGATACGTCACCGACTTCGTCCATGTCTACTGGCGCGGCCATCAATGGCCCGACTTCAACCTGGCCGACTCCGCGATCAGCATCGGCATCGTCCTGCTCCTCTTCGACGCGGTGCGTCCGCGCGAAACGACGCCGCCATCCCTGTAGCGACGACCACGCCTGTACGATGGAAACAGGCACTCCAGAAGATGGGAATCTCCGTCAGCGGCGAGCACCTCAAACGATACAAGGACATCGCCGCCCTCTTCATGAAGTACGGGCGGTCCGAGCTGGTGAAGAACGCCGGCCTGGAGGAGGCCCTCATCGAAGCGCCGGTGGCCACTCCCAGCGAGGAGAAGCTCGCCGAGCAGCTCGCGGCCGACCTCGAGAAGATGGGGCCGACCTTCATCAAGGTCGGCCAGCTCCTCTCCACCCGCGCCGACCTCCTGCCCCTCCCGTACATCGAAGCGCTGGCCCGCCTCCAGGACCGGGTCGGGCCCTTTCCTTTCATGGAAGTCGAGGGCCTCGTCAGCGCGGAGCTCGGCGTCCGGCTCTCGAAGGCCTTCGCCGAGTTCGAGCCGGAACCGGTGGCCGCGGCCTCCCTGGGCCAGGTGCATCGCGCTTCCCTGCGCGACGGCCGCCCGGTCGCGGTCAAGGTGCAGCGGCCCGGCATCCGCGAGCAGATCCTCAAGGACCTGGAGGCGCTGGCGGAGATCGCCTCCTTCATGGACCACCATACCGAGATCGGCCGCCGCTACGGGTTCACCCTCATGCTCGAGGAATTCCGCAAGACGCTGCTGCGGGAGCTGGACTACCGCCTGGAGGCGCGCAACCTCGAGGTCCTGGCCGAGAACCTGCGCGGGTTCGACCGCGTCGTGGTCCCCCTGCCCGTCGCGGACTACACGACGTCACGCGTGCTCACCAGCGACTACATCCGCGGCGAGAAGATCACCAAGCTGAGCCCGCTCGTGCGCACCGAGATCGACGGCGACGTCCTGGCCAGCCAGCTCTTCCGGGCCTACCTGCAGCAGATCCTCGTCGACGGCTTCGTGCACGCGGATCCCCATCCCGGCAACGTCTTCCTGACCGACGACAAGCGCGTGGCCCTGCTCGACCTGGGCATGGTGGCGCGGATCCCGCCGGGCCTGCAGGAGAAGCTCCTGCGCCTGTTGCTGGCCGTCAGCGAGGGCCGGGCGGAAGAGGCGGCCACCGTCGCCATCACGCTCGGCGACGCGCAGCCGCTCTTCGACGAGAAGGGGCTGAGCCGTGACGTGAGCGACCTCGTGTCCCAGATCGTCGGCGCCACCGTCGGCCAGATGCAGATCGGCCGGGTGGTGCTGATGCTGGCGCGCATGTCAGGCGAGCGCGGCATACGCGTCGATCCGGCCCTGACCATGCTCGGCAAGACGCTCCTGAACCTCGACCAGGTCGGCCGCGCCCTCGATCCCGACTTCGATCCCAACGCGGCCATCCGCCGCAACGCCGCCGACCTCATGCGCCAGCGCATGCGCAAGAGCCTCTCGCCCGGGAACCTCTTCGCGGGGGTCATGGAGCTGAAGGAGTTCGCGGAGAAGCTGCCCCGGCGGATCAACACCATCCTCGACCGCGTCGGCAGCAACTCCCTCGAGGTCAAGGTCGACGCCATCGACGAGAAGACGCTGCTGGAGGGCTTCATCAAGGTCGCGAACCGCATCACGATGGGCCTCATCCTGGCCTCGCTCATCGTGGGGGCGGCCCTCCTGATGCGCGTGGAGACGTCCTTTCGCATCCTGGGCTATCCGGGACTGGCGATGGTGTGCTTCCTCGGGGCGGCCGCGGGCGGGGTGACCCTCGTCTTCAACATCCTCTGGTCCGACCACAAGCACCGGCAGCGCACGGCGCGCGGCGGCGATTAGGCTAGATCGAGCGGCCGCGCAGGGCGAGGAGGTCGTCGATTTCCACTGGCTCCCGCGTCACGAAGCCCTCCCCGAAGGTCACGCCGATGCGTTGTCCCTGCCGCCGCGCCGTCAGCTCGACGGACTCCTGGAACCGCTCGAAGGGAAGAGCGACCGTCTCGCCCGCCGCGGGAGAAAACTGGCTGGCGAAGGCGCGGATGGCGCGCATCTTGGTCTCGAATGTCGCCGTGATGTCGACGACGAAGCTGGGCACGGCCTCGATCGTCTCCGTCATGCTCGTCGCGAACACGACCTTGCGCGGGCGGAAGGCCGCCCCCAGGTCCGGACGATAGTTCCGCAGGCCGGACATGAAGCACGCGTCGTAGACGAGATGGCTGGCCATGCCGTGATCGGGGTGGCGCTGGTCCCAGTGCTGCGTCACCACGATCGCGGGACGCAGCCGGCGCAAGGCGGAGACGATCACGTCCCGGTGCGCGACCGTGCGCTCGAGGGCGGAGTCGGGCAGGCCGAGTGATTCGCGGTGGGAGGCCCCGAGGACCCGCGCCGCCTCCGCGGCTTCCGCCGCGCGGACCGCGGGCGAACCGCGGCTGCCGCTCTCGCCCCGCGTGAGGTCGACGAGCGCGACTTTCCGGCCCGCCGCCGCCTCCCGCGCGAGCGTCCCCCCCATGACGAGCTCCGCGTCGTCCGGATGCGCGCAGAGTCCGGCGATGTCGAAGGCCTCCATGGCCCGATTCTACCCGCGGGCACGCTACTTGCTGTGGCTGAATACAAGGAGGCTCGAAATGACTTCTGGCACCGGGGACAAGGCGAAGGGCCGGATGGAAAAGGCGGCGGGCGATCTGCTCGACGACGACCGCCTGCGCAACCGGGGCACTGTGGACGAGACGGCGGGCAAGATCAAGGAGGGCGTGGAGCGTGGAGTGGACGCCGTCAAGGACGCTTCGACCGGCCGATCGCGCGACAAGCGCCCGCCCCGCTGAGAAGGGCCGGTTTTCAGCCCCCGCTCAGCACGCGCTCGTAGTATCGCTCGTACTCGCCGACCACGCGCTCGGCCCCGAAGAGCGCGGCCGCGCGCCCCCGTGCGGCCGCGCTCAAGGCCTGCCAGTGCTGCTGGTCCTCGAGGATCTCGATCGCGCGCGCGGCCATGCCCTCGATGTCGCCGACGGGCAGCAGGAAGCCCGTCTCCGTGTGCTTGACCACTTCCGGCAGGCCGCCCGCGTCCGATCCCACGACGGGCACTCCGCAGGCCATGGCCTCCAGCGCGCTCAGGCCGAACGACTCCAGCTCGGAAGGGAGGAGGAACACGTCGGCGATGCCGGTCAGCTCCTCGATGCGGTCCTGCCGCCCGAGGAAGCGCACGCGGTCGGCCAGGCCCAGCCGCCGCGCCAGGGCCTGCGCGGAGGCGCGCTCCGGGCCCTCCCCCACCATGAGCAGGACGGCCGGCACCTCGCGCAGGACGCGCTCGAAGATCCGGACCACGTCCAGGGGGCGCTTCACGGGCCGGAAGTTCGACACGTGCAGGAGGATCTTCTCTCCCCGGGGGGCGAAGGCGGCGCGGTCGCGGTACCCGCGCATGCGGGAAAAGGCCGAGATGTCCACGAAGTTCGAGATCACCTGGATCGGCTTCGTGATCTGGAACTCGTCCGCCGTCATCTTCTTCAGGAACTCCGACACCGCGGTCACGCCGTCCGAGCGCTCGATGCCGAACTTGGTGATCTCGAAGAACGTGCGGTCCTGGCCCACGAGGGTGATGTCGGTGCCGTGCAGCGTGGTGATCAGCTTCGGCGGGTTCGCCCCCAGCATCTGCTGGGCCAGGATGCCCGTGATCGCATGCGGGATCGCGTAGTGGACGTGGAACAGGTCGAGCCTCGTCTCGCGCGCGACCTCCGCCATCTTCGCGGCCAGGGCCAGGTCGTGCGGCGGGTACTCGAACAGGCTGTAGGTCGTGAGGTCGATCTCGTGGTAGCGGACGTTCTCCTGGAACTCGTCAAGGCGGAACGGCAGCCGGTAGGACACGAAGTGCACGGAGTGGCCGCGACGCGCGAGCTGCTTGCCCAGCTCGGCCGCCACCGCGCCCGAGCCGCCGACGGTCGGATAGCAGGTGATGCCGATGTTCACAGGAAGATCACCTGATGGCCGCGCGCAAAAGGATCGATGCGCTGCCCGATGTCCTCCACGACGGCGACGCCGTGCCGGGCCAGGAGGTTGACCAGCCCGAGGCCGCGCTCCTGGAAGGAACCGCCGGGCATGAGGGCGTCGCGGGTGCGGCGCAGCCGGTCCGCGCGCGACTGATCGCGCTTCTTGAGCGCGCGCATCGCCTTCTCCTGCAGCGTCTCCACCTGGTGCAACGCGCGGCCGCGCGCGCTGTCGGCCGCGGCCTTCAGCGTCGGGTCGAGGGCGCCCAGGATCTCCTCCACCGCCGCCATCTCCTTTTCGATCGCCTTGCGTGCGCCCCCGAAGGCGGCGTCCACCTCCGGGTAGTCCTGCCGCGCCCAGCGCGAGAGCATGCCCTGCGGATCCGATTGCAGGTCGGGCAGCGAGATCTCGTCCGCTTCCAGCGCGCGGGCCTGCGCGGGCTCCACCAGGGTGACGCTCGGCCGCGGCACCACCACCGGGCGCGGGATCCCGAAGTGCGCGTAGGAGGGACCGATCTGCGCGTGGTACGCGATCTCCGCGGGCCCGCCGACGTAGGCCGCCGTGGGCAGGAGATGATCCTGCGACAGGGGACGGAGGAGCACCCCCGCGCTCAGCGCCGCGGGATCGTTCTCCAGGATTCGCTGCGCATCCGCTACCGGCATCTTCCTTCCGAGGCCCCTCACCTCGATGATGCCGTTCTCCCAGCCCATCGCGCGACGCTCGCCCTCCAGGTAGACGAAGAGGTTCAGGAAACCGGCGCGCACCGGCACCTGCTGGTGATATCCGGCGGCCAGTAGCCTCTGCCCGGCCTGCGCGGCCAGGCGCGAGGTGGGGGAGTGCTCCA
>QHVP01000007.1:5472-6394 GCA_003222295.1 Acidobacteriota bacterium
GGACGACGAGGTCGGGGAGGAGCGAGGAGAGGAGGCGGGCGAAGGCTTCCGCGAGCGTGGCGCCGGGGCGATAACACGCGGCCAGCAGGGAGAGCACTTCGTCGCGATGGAGCCCGGCCGGAAGGTGGCCGCGCAGCTCCTCGACGATCCCGGTCACGGTGTCGTCGAGGGTGATCTTCGCCGCCGGCTGGCCCACGGGCTCCCGGTGCGGGGAGTAGCGCACGTCGTGGATCTGCCCCATCTCGTCCAGCACGGTGGTGGAGCGGATCTCGGCGAAGTCGTGGTCGTCGGCGGCGACCCAGAAAACGGGCACGACCGGCGCACCACGCCTCGCTTCGAGAGCGCGCGCGAGCACGACCGCGGCCAGCGCCTTGTACAGCACGTAGAGTGGACCGCCGAACAGGACGGCCTGCTGCCCGGTGACGAGCGCAGTCGCCCGCGGGTCGCGCAGCCGCCGCGCCTGGGCCGCCGCCGCCGGTGCCTCCCGCGCTTCCTGCTGTCGGATCAGCGCCTCGAAGACCTTGTCCCGCGGGCGCGGAGAACGAAGCGCGCTCTCGGCGGAAGCCTGGAGCCCTTCAAGGTCCCATCGGGCCGGCTCGTAGAAGGCCTGGACGGCGGGGGCGCTGGTCAGGTAGTCGCGGAAAAGGCGGCTCGGCGGCTGCTGAAAGGCCCCGTAGTCAATGACGATCGGGGGCCGCGACGCCATTGTCCGGCCATTGTAGTGCATCCGTCTCCCACTACGTCCCCGAAGCGGGCGTTGTTCCATGAGGACTGCTGCAAGCCGTTCATGTGGCTGCACTTGACCGCCGCATTCGTTGACACCTTTTCACCGCGATGTTAGAGTCGCAAGTCTCGCGATTTTCGCGCGCGGGTGCGATCCTGACGAAATCAGGCGGGGACATGGACGAGACGCCACACGCGG
>QHVP01000010.1:0-4621 GCA_003222295.1 Acidobacteriota bacterium
CCTCGAAGAACCAGTCCTCCTCGAGGAACTCCGGGTACTCGGGATGGCGGACGTACGGCAGGTGGGCGTGCAGAACGGGGCACCAGTAGCCCACGGGCATGATGGAACCTCGCGAACCTTCTATCGGCCCAGTTTACCGGCGGACGGCGGGCGAAAGGCGTCGCTGGCCCCACCGCGGCGCCTGCGGCTCCCGATCGGCGCGTCGGCGTCGAAGGGCTCCGTGCTCCAAGGCCCCGGATTCTTCTCGACGTCCGCGCCCAGGGCGGCCCGCACCTCGGCCAGGGGCGCGGTATACGGGAGGCGACGGTGGGCGGCATCGGGCGAGGGGCCGGTGCGCGGAGTCGAGACGAGGTTGCTCTCGGCCAGCGTCCGGAACTGGCCGGAGGGCAGCGTCCAGCCCAGCAGCGCGCGATAGGAGCGCGACGCCTTGTCCGCATGAACGTACCAGGCGCGCGCGCCGTAGGGGAGCAGGATGATCGACGTCCCGCCGTGCCCGGGGTCCGTGATGCGCAGGGTGAGCCGGGTGAGGGCCAGACCCCGCTCGCCCAACTCGCGCCGCAGGGTGCTCACCGATTGCGGGCTCAGGTCCCAGTAGGCGAAGAGCCACTCCGGATCCTTCACGAGCAGCCGCACGCGGTCCATCCCGTACGTCTCGGGGAAGAGGAACCGCTCGTCCTCGAACACCCGCGGCGCGGTCGAGGGTTGTCGGTACTTTGCGGATTCGATCTGCTCTTCTTCGGTGAGGGGGCCGGGCGTGACGGGCGCTTCCGCCGGCTTCGGTTCCACATCCTTCTTCTTCCCGGCCGTCCGCGGCGGCGTGCGGCGTCCCTCCGCCGTCTCCGTGCGCCGATCGCCCATGCGCCGCTTCACCGAGGATTTCGCCCCGCGCGGCGTCACGCGCGTTCTCGTCCCCGTGGTTCGCGGCCGCGGCGCCGACACTGTCCTTGTGCGGGGCATCAGTCGAAGTATACCCAATCGTCGAGGGGCCGCGCGGAAGAATGACGGGACGGGCTCGGCGAGACGGCCTACGGCTCGGGCCGCCGGGGCCCGGGCGGCCGCGCTTGCCCCTGATTGCGACGCTGCGCGCGGATCTGGGTCATGAGCTCGCGGATCTTGTGCTCGACCTCCACCTCCAGGACACGGAACTTCGCCTGCTGGACCGGGCTGAGGACGGCATCGATCGCGTCCCGGTCCTTGCGCAGGAGGCCGGGCTCCTCAGCCTCCGCGGCCTTGACCTCGCGCAGGAGCTCAGTGACCTTCGCTTCCGTCGCTCCGCCCGAGGCGAGCAGGCGCCGCAGCTCCATGAGCGGCTGCTGCCGGCGCTGGAGCGCGCTGCGACGGTCGGTCTGCAGCCGCTTGACCAGCGGGAGGAGCTTCACGAACTGGTCGTCGGTGAGATCGAGGCTCTCCTGGAGATTGCTCACGATGTAGGCGTCGATCATCTTGAACGCCTCGTCCCGCGGCGCGCGGCGCTCCCCCGCTCGCTCGCCTTCGGCGGGGGCCGGCCCCTGCGGGCCGGCGCCGGCCAGGCTGACGGCCAGCACGCAAGCGTACACGCCCGTCATCACAGGGTGCTCCCCTGCGGGAGTTGCGAGCGGAGCGCGTCCGCGAGCGCGCGGCTCTCGTCGTCCGTCAGGGCGACCACGCACTCCGAGACATCGGAGCAGAAGGCCGAGGGGGTCGCGGCCGCCACCGTCGGCGCGACCTGCTCGAGGATGGGCAGCGAGGGGTCCTCGTCCGCCGGCGGCAGCGCCGACCACGCGGGCAGAGGCACGACCTGTGTCGCGGGTGGCGCCACCGGGACGGGCGCGGGTCCGACCATGAGCACCGCGATCATGGCGGCCCCCGCCACCGCGGCCGCCACCCACAGCGGCCGTCGGGATCGCGCCGCCGGTGCCTCGACGAGGGCGTAGGCCACCCGCCGACGGAACACCTCCCAATAGGACGGGACGGGCTCGGGCACCGCCGCCTGCGCGGTCCAGTCGAGGGCGGCCCGCGCGTCTTCGACCCGCGTACGGCACCGTTCGCACGCGGCGACGTGATCCCGCACGCGGTCTCCGGCCGCGCCTTCGAGCACGTCCATCAGCGCTGCATCCGACACATGCGTCCACATCTTCATCAATCTCCCGTCTTCTTCGCGTCCGGCGCGGGGCGCTTGCCGGGCGCCGTGCCCGCCATCGCCTTGCGGAGGTTGCCGAGCGCGTGGAACAGGTTCGCTTTCACCGTGCCCACGGTCGATCCGAGGACCTGTGCCACCTCCTCGTGGGTCAGGTCGTTGTAGATCTTCAGGATCAGCGTCGCCCGCTGCTTCTCGGGCAGCCGGCTCACGGCCTCGCGCACCTGCCGCGAGCGCTCGTCGTCCTCCATCCGATCGTCGACCCGGCGCCCCGCGTCCGCGACGTCGTCCTTGAGCTCCTCGCTCGCCGCTTTGCGCGCCGCGCGGAAGTTCAGGCACGTGTTCACGGCGATACGGTAGAGCCAGGTCGAGAACGCGCTGTCGCCACGGAAGCGGCCGATGGCTCGGTACGCCTTGAGGAAGACGTCCTGGGCCAGGTCGCTCGCGTCGTGATGGTTGTTCACGTAGCGATAGCAGAGCCGGTACACGTCGCGCTGATGCCGCTCGACGAGCGGGTCGAAGGCTTCCCGCGCCCCGCGCTGGCAGGCTTCGATGGCGGCGCGGTCCTCCTCGCGGGGCCGGAAGCGGCTCACGCGGGCGGGCTCGTCGTTGGCCAAGATGACCAGCCTGTCAACGTTCATGGCGGTCCGGGCCCTCCTCGCTCATGGGATTAGACCGCTTTCCACTGAATAAGGTTGAGGTCCGTTCGAGCCGTATCTCCTTGATGATGAAGGGACCCCCGGACTGAAGGCGCAGGGTGGTCGCCTCCCCGGTGGCCACCGTGAAACCGCCGGCGAGCCCATTGGGCGCGAGGACGAGGGGTTGCGTACGCACCGGTCCGGCGTCCGGGCCGGATAGCAGGACGGGAGGCGGCAGGGCGGAGGGAACGGCTTCTCCCGCGATGGCGATCGCGTACACGCCGGGCGGGAGCGGGAGGCGGCCTCCGATCACCGCTCCCTCCGGCGCGCGATGGGGCTCGTACGCGGGACCCCATCCAAGCGCAGCGGTCGTCCACACCGCGGGTGCCCGTGCGGCGAGCCGCCATCCCGGCACGGCAAGAGCCGGCCCTCCGACGACGCGGACGGCATCCCGTCCTTCCGTATGCGCGGTGGAGAGCCGCGACGCCACGCCGGCCGCGACGACGAGACCGAGACCGGCGGCAGCGAGGCCGGCGGGCGTGGCGACGCGGCCGCTTCTCCCCAGCGCGACGGCGCCCGCGATGGCGATCGACCACACGAGAGTCAGCCGTGCGCGGTCGGGCTGCGACTGGTCGAGGACGTATCCAGGCAGGAGCCGTGTCCACTCCTCGGCCCCCGAGGCCGCGCGCCAGAGGGGCGCGGTGCCGTCCCGATCGCGGTGGACGAGCGCGCGGTCCCAGGTACCGATCGCACCGGTCCAGAGGCTCCACGCCACCAGCAGCGCCGCCCCCGCCCGCAGGGAGCTGCGGAGCCGCGCCGCCAAGGCCAGGGCCAGGGCGGGGATGACGGGCACGAGGAAACGCGCGGGCGGGTTGAATCCCCCGCGCCACATGGGCCACGCGCCCGCGACCGAGAGGACGGACAGGACGAGGACGAGCGCGACCACGGCCAGGCGGCGCGAGTGTCGCCAGAGAAGGGCGAAGCCCGGCACGGCGAGGGCGAACAGGGGCGCGTACACGAGGAGGCCGAACTCCTGATCGAAGAGGAGTCCCGGCAGGCCGGTGGGAAGGCCGGCCACGGTCAGCTCGGGGCGCCGGCCGTAGACGCGGCGGGGGTCGAAGAAGCCGTAGAGGTGGAAATGGAACAGCGCCAGCGCGACGGCGGAAACGATCGACGGGCCTACCCAAAGGAGCGCGACGCGCGCGGCGGGCCGCGCAGCCAGCGCGAACGTGAGCAGGGCGAAGGTCAGGATCGTGTAACGCACGTTGAGCCAAGGCAGGAAGGCGAGGCCCGCGCCCATCGCGAGTGCGGTTCGCAGGGAGGTCGGCGCCCGTCCATGCCGCAAGGCCAGCGCCACCACGAGCGCGGCCGGGATCTCCGTGAAGATCAGTCCCGCGTAATGCACGAGGGGCGGGCTCAGCGCGACGATCCAGGCGACGCCGTCCGCGCCGTCGAAGGTCCATGCGCGCAGGAGCGCGCGCAGCTCCCAGGCGAGCCACACGCCGAGCAGGGCCATCAGGAACGACGCGCCCGCGTACGACGCGACCGCGTAGGCGGGCAGGACGATCAGGGAAAGGCCCACCGCGTGGAGCGAGTAGATCTCACCGCCCTTCCCGCGCACACGGTAATGCGGAGCGAGGGGCGCGGGATGGAAATCGCGATACCGCCCTTCCGCGTAGTCGCGCTCCAGCGAGAGGTCGTGATCGCGGATGAGGCTGTCCGCCACCATGAGGTAATGGGGCTCGTCGCCCTGCGGTCCGACCTGGGCCTGGACCCGCGCCGCCGCCAGACCGTAAACGAGGGCGATGACCGGCAGAAAGGCGGCGCTCGCCCATCGGGGTGGCGCCTCGGCCAGCATCAAGAGCGC
>QHVP01000010.1:4678-15850 GCA_003222295.1 Acidobacteriota bacterium
GAGCACGGGCGCCACGGGCCACAGCCACCGGCCCCCACCGGGCCCGACGAGGAGGGCCAGCCCGGTCAGGGCCACGAGGGCGGCAAGCGCAAGAGGCAGCGACGGAAGGCCCAGCAGCCACCCGTCCGGCCCGGAAGCCGCGCCCCCGGCCGCGACGGCCAGCGCGACCGCGCCCGTGGCCCATCCCGCGATGACGGCGGCGCGCGCAAGCATTGGCGCCGATTCTATGGCGGGGCCCGTCCATAGTTGATTTCGACCCCGGGAAGCCCGATAGTGATTTGGGAGGCTGTCATGAAGCGCATCGCGGTCATCTCGCTGCTGGCTCTCTCGCCGAGCCTCGCCCACGCCGATTCGGTCTTCTTGAAGAGCGGCGGCCAGATCAACGGCGAGGTGGTCGAGCAACGCGCGGACGCCGTGGTCCTCGAGGTCGGCCCCGGCCGCATCACCCTGCCCATGTGGAGCGTGGCGCGCGTCGTCTCCAACACGACCGACCTTGGCCTCTACCACGTCCGCGCGGAGGCCCTGGCCCCGCACGACGTGGCGGGCTGGCTCAGCCTGGCCGCCTGGGCGCACAGCCGCGAGCTCGCCACCCAGGCCCGCGAAGCGTACGAGCGCGTCCTGGCCGTGGACCCGCTCAACGCCGACGCCCACCTCGCTCTCGGCCACGTGCGCATGGGCGACCGCTGGCTCAGCGCCGCGGACGCAAATCGCGCGCGCGGCCTCGTCGAGTTCGAAGGGACCTGGATGAGCCCGGACGAGCGGCAGATGCGCATCGAAGAGCAGGCGGCCATGGCCCAGGAACGTCAGGCCATCCGTGAGGCCGACGCACGGGCTCGTGAGGCCGAAGCGCGAGCGCGAGAGGCGGCCGCGCGCGCGGATGCCGCGGAGGCAGATGCCCGCCAGGCGCGAACGGCGCAGGCGGGCGAGGGCGGGATCCCCTACCCGCCATCGGCCCGCTCGGCCGAGGCTCCGATCCGTGCAAGGCCGGAGCCTCCGCCTGCACCGCCAACCCGTCCCAGGTCCGACGGAGGGGTTGGCCCGCCCCGGTGAAATTGCCGTTGACTTTCGCCTGACTTTCGCCTACCTTCCTCGTCTGGAGGGGGCGGCATGCACCTGACCCGGCGCCAGAAGGAGATCCTCGACTACCTGGGTGGCTACATCGGCGAGCACGGCTACGCGCCCACGATCGAGGAGATCGGCCATCACTTCGGCCTGAGCTCTCTGGCCACCGTCCACAAGCACCTGACGAACCTGCAGGAGAAGGGACTCGTCAAGCGCGCCTGGAATCGCAGCCGCGCGCTCGAGCTCGTCCCCTCGGAGGTGACCGTACGCGCGGTCGAGGTGCCGCTGCTCGGGCGCGTCGCGGCGGGGACACCGATCGAAGCGATCGAATCCACGGAGACGATCTTCGTCCCCGAGGACATGCTCGGGCGCGGGAAGACGTACGTCCTCCAGGTCAAGGGCGACTCGATGATCGAGGAGCAGATCCGCGACGGCGACTACGTCATCGTCGAGGACCGCCAGAGCGCGCGCGACGGCGAGATGGTGATCGCGCTGCTCAGCGGCGAGAACGCCACCCTGAAGAAGTTCTACCGCGAGAGCGGCGGCACCATCCGCCTGCAGCCCGCCAACAGCACGATGAAGCCGATCTACGTGGACGAAGAGGACGTGCGCGTGCGGGGCGTCGTCATCGGCGTGCTGCGCAGGTATTGAGCAGGGCGTAGACTGGCGGGGTGAACGAGGAAAAGAAGGCCGTGAATTTCACGATCGTGCCCGACGAGGACCATACGACGCCGATCGGCGAGCGCGAGATCCAGGAGGCGCAGTCGACCCATCTGGTGAGGGCGCCGGTCCGTGCGCGCATGGTCGTGCCCGTGCAAATGATCCCGGGGCTGATCGCGGCCCTGCAGGAGAATTTCCGGCTCTACCAGGAGTCGTTCGGACCGCCCAAAGGCCCCACGCACTGATCGGCGCGGCGGACCTCCGGGGACGCCAACGGCGCCTACACTGAAGACGTGAAGTCGAAGGAGCGGACGCGCCGGATCCTCCACGTCGACCTCGACCCGTTCCTGGTCTCGGTCGAGCGGAGCCTCGATGCCACGCTTCGAGGGCGCCCCGTGATCGTGGGGGCCCTCCCCGACGGTTCCGGTGTGGTGGCGGCGGCCTCGGCGGAAGCGCGCGCCCTCGGTGTGCGCGCCGGACAAGCCATCGCCACCGCGCGACGGGCCTGCCCGGACGGAGTGTTCCGCCCCGGTGACCTCGAAACGTACGCGCGCTACAGCGAAGACGTGACGGCGATCCTTCAGGCGGCCAGCCGGCGCGTCGAGCGTCCATCCGCCGACGAGGCCTATGTCGATCTCACGCCCGAAGGATCCGACGGCCCGTCGCCCGTGGGCGCGGCAGAGGCGATCAAGGACGATATCCAGCGGCGCCTCGGCCTCGATGCGTCGTTGGGACTGGCCTCGTCGCGGGTTGCGGCGCGCGTGGCGTCGTCCTGGGCGCGGCCCCGCGGCCTGCTGATCGTCCTTCCCGGTTACGAGTCCTCGTTCCTCGCGCGCCAGCCTGTCCGGTTCCTTCCCGACCTGCCCCCTCACTTGGAGGCCGCTCTCGAGAAGGCGGGACTGACGACCCTGGGAGACGTCGCCGCGGCCGAGCCGTCCGCGCTCGAGGCGCTGGTCGGCACGCCGGCGGCCC
This sequence comes from Acidobacteriota bacterium, assembly GCA_003222295.1. Lineage (GTDB taxonomy): Bacteria > Acidobacteriota > Vicinamibacteria > Fen-336 > Fen-336 > AA29. The sequence continues at coordinate 7,373 of QHVP01000010.1, forward strand.
AGCGGTTGCAGCAGGCCTCGCGTGGAGAGGCCGAAGAGCCGGTCGCGCTCACCGCACCTCCCGCCGCGATCCAGGAAGAGGCCGTCCTGCGCGACCGTCGCACCGATCGCGCGGGCCTGGAGGCCATCCTGGACGGCCTCGCGACCCGTGCGTGCCGGCGGCTGCGTCCGTTCGGTCTCGGGGCCGGCGCCGTCACCGTCGAGGTCCGGCGTCCGGACGGCCCCGTGCGCCGTACCGAAGCGCTCGAGCCCGGCATTCGGGACGAGGAGACGGCCCGAGCGGTGGTCGGCGGCCTGGCCGCCGCCATCCTGGAGCCCGTCGCCGGGGTGCGCGGCGTGGTCGTGCGCCTGTCCCGCCTCCACCGTCCGCGTCCGCAGTCGAGGCTGTTCCCGCTGCCGCCCAGCCTCGCCCGCCCGGGCTGACGCCGCGCGGGCTAGAATCGGCGCATCCCATGGCGCCCGCACGGTCGCGCGTCTCGCGTCGTCCGGTTCCGGCCGCGGTGCGGGAGGCGCGTCGCGCACCCTCGCGCCGCGCCCTCCTCGCCGAGCGGGCCAACAAGATCCTGGACATCCTGGAGCAGGCGCATCCAGAGGCGACCTGCGCCCTCCACTATCGCAACCCGTTCGAGCTCGTGAGCGCCACCATCCTTTCCGCGCAGTGCACGGACGAGCGCGTCAACCAGGTCACGCCGGCTCTTTTCGCCCGCTACCCCACCGCGCAGGCGCTGGCCGCCGCCCGCCCGGAAGACGTGGAGGAGATCATCCGTCCCACCGGGTTCTACCGCGCCAAGACGAAGAGCCTTCTCGGCTGCGCCCGCGCCCTCACCGCCGACCACGGCGGCGAGGTGCCGCGCTCGATGGACGCGATGGTCGAGCTGCCGGGCGTGGGGCGCAAGACGGCGAGCGTGGTGCTCGGCCACGTCTACGACATCGCGGAAGGCATCGCGGTGGACACGCACGTGCTGCGCGTCTCGAACCGCCTCGGTATCGCGCGCGGCGACGACCCCATCGAGGTCGAGCGTCAGCTCATGACGATCCTGCCCCGCGAGCGGTGGACGCGCACGACGGACGTGCTCATCTTCCACGGCCGGAAGATCTGCATCGCGCGGCGGCCGCTCTGCGGCCAGTGTCCCGTGTTCGCGCTGTGCCGCTGGCCGCAGCGGCAGGCCTTCGCGATGGGCAAGCCTCCGCGGGCGAAGGGCGCGCCGCGGAGCGCGGCCCGTCGCCGTGCCCGCCGCGCTTCGGCACGATGATGCCCTCCCCGGTCCTCGCCGCCGCCATCCAGATGAACTCGACGGCGGAGGTCGAGCGGAACCTCGACGCGGCGGAGCGTCTGGTCTCCGCCGCCGCCGACCGCGGCGCCCGGCTCGTGGGCCTGCCCGAGAACTTCGCGTTCCTGCGCTCGGAAGGACAGCCCGTGCCGGAGGCGCAGGCCCTCGACGGGGCCTGGGTGCGGAGGATGTCCGAGCTGTCGCGCCGACACCGGCTCACGCTGCTCCTGGGCAGCCTGCCCGAGCGCATCGAGGGTGAGACGCGCGTCTACAACACCTCGGTGCTCCTCGGACCCGACGGCGGGACGCTGGCCACGTACCGGAAGATCCATCTGTTCGACATCGACCTGCCCGGTCTCGAGCACCTCAAGGAATCGCGGGCAGTCCGGCCGGGCGAGGCCCTGGTGGTGGCGGACACGCCGGCGGGGCGGATCGGGTTGTCGATCTGCTACGACGTGCGGTTCCCCGAGATGTATCGCCGTCTCTCGCGCGACGGTGCGCGCGTGCTCGCCGTGCCGTCCGCCTTCACGGACCGCACGGGCAAGGACCACTGGGAGATCCTGTTGCGCGCGCGGGCCATCGAGAACCTCGCCTACGTGTTCGCGCCGGCCCAGGCCGGCCCCCACGGCAAGGGACGCGCCTCCTACGGACACGCGATGATCGTGGACCCCTGGGGCGCCGTCCTGGCCCAGGTCCCCGACGGAGAAGGCGTCGCGATCGCGGAGCTGGACTTCGACCGCCAGGACCGGCTGCGTCGCGAGCTGCCTGCCCTCGATCACCGCCGCCTCGACGACAAGTAACCGGATGTGAAGGTCTAACCCGCACTCCCGGCACGGGATAAGCCTTGACACGCCGCGGCCCGCTCGCGTACGATTGGCGTTTGCGAGTTGGGGCGCCGCGGCGCCTTGGAGAGCTGCATGCCGACCTACATTCCGAAGGTGGACGAGCGCGACCGCCAGTGGTTCGTGATCGACGCCAAAGACCTGGTGCTGGGGAAGCTGGCCACGCGGGCCGCCACCATCCTCACCGGAAAGCACAAGCCGACCTTCACGCCCTTCCTCGACACCGGCGACCACGTCATCGTGATCAACGCGGCGAAGGTCCACCTCACCGGCCGCAAGGAATCGGACAAGCTGTACCGGCACCACACCCTCTACCTCGGCGGCCTCAAGTCCACGGCCGCGGGTGACGTGCGGAAGAAGCATCCGACGCGGATCGTGGAAGAGGCGGTGCGCGGGATGCTGCCGAAGACCAAGCTGGGCCGCGCGATGTTCCACAAGCTGAAGGTCTATGCGGGTGAGGTGCACCCGCACCAGGCCCAGAAGCCCAAGTCCGTGACGCTGAAGTAAGGAGAGAGTTTGAGCACACCCATCGAGTACTACGCGACCGGGAAGCGCAAGACGGCCATCGCGCGCGTGCGGCTGCGCGCGGGCACGGGCGAGGTCCATCTCAACGACAAGGCCCTCGATGACTACTTCGGCGGGCACGAAGCGCTGAAGATGGTGGCCAAGCAGCCCTTCGCGGTCACGGAGACGACCGAGAAGTTCGACGTGCTCGCCATCGTCACCGGCGGTGGTCCGGCGGCGCAGGCGGGAGCCGTCCGCCACGGCATCTCGCGCGCGCTGTGCGAGTTCAACCTGGAGCTCAGGAAGCGCCTCAAGAAGGCGGGATTCCTCACGAGGGACGCCCGCATCAAGGAGCGCAAGAAGTACGGACAGAAGGGCGCCCGGCGCCGCTTCCAGTTCAGCAAGCGTTAACGTCTTTATTTCGAGCCTCCGCGAGGGGGCCGGCAAGCCGACGGGTCCGGCGTGACCCGCGGCTGACGAGGAGGATGGTTTGGCGACGACGGTGAATCAGGCGCAAGGCACGAGTGTGACCCCCGCGGTCAGCATGAAAGAGCTGCTCGAGGCGGGGGTGCACTTCGGCCACCAGACAAAGCGCTGGAACCCGAAGATGAAGGACTTCATCTTCGGCGAGCGCAACGGCATCTACACCGCCTGCTCCAGGACGCCCTGCAGTACGTGCAGGACCTGGCCTCGCAGGGGCGGACGATCATGTTCGTCGGCACCAAGCGCCAGGCCCAGGAAGCGGTGGCCGAGGAGGCGCAGCGCGCCGGCATGCCCTACGTGAACGAGCGCTGGCTGGGCGGGCTGCTCACGAACTTCGTCACCATCCGCAAGAGCCTGGACCGGCTCCGCGAGCTCGAGGCCATGTCGACGGACGGCCGGCACGAGCGCCTGACCAAGAAGGAAGTGGCCCAGCTCGAGAAGGAGCGGGTCAAGATCGAGAAGAACCTGAAGGGCATCAAGGGCATGAAGAACGTGCCCGATGCCATCTTCGTGATCGACACGCGCAAGGAGTCGATCGCGGTCCAGGAAGCACGCAAGCTCAAGATCCCCGTCATCGGCATCGTGGACACCAACTGCGATCCGGACGAGGTCGACCACGTGATCCCGGGCAACGACGACGCCCTGCGCGCGATCAAGCTCTTCGCCGGCCGCATGGCCGATGCGATCCTGGCCGGGCGCGGCATCCGGGAGTCGCGGGCGGCGGAGTCCGCGCCGGACAAGGGCGCCGAGAAGGGCGAGGAAGACGCGGCGCGACGGCGGCCCAAGACGCGACCCATGTCCACGCCGGTGCCGATGGCTTGAGCCCGTAACGACGCCAGGCCGACCCGGGGGCCGCGGCGCAGCGGCCCCCGCATTATTTAAGGGAACGGAAGAACTCAAATGGCAGACATTTCGGCGGAAATGGTGCGCAAGCTCCGCGAGGAGACGGGCGCCGGCATGATGGACTGCAAGGCGGCGCTGGTGGAGGCGAGCGGGGACCTCGAGAAGGCGCGCGATGTCCTGCGCAAGAGGGGCATGGCCAGCGCCGCCAAGAAGGCGGGACGCGCGATCGGCGTGCTGGTGGAAGTCGACTGCGAGACCGACTTCGTGGCCAAGACGCCCGACTTCCAGACCCTGGTCAAGGAAATCGCGATGCACATCGCGGCCGCGAACCCCCTCTACGTGAGCAAGGAGGAGGTCCCGGGCCAGGTCCTCGAGAAGGAGCGCGAGATCTACAAGGCCCAGGCCGCGGCCGCGGGCAAGCCGGCTCCCGTCCAGGAGAAGATCGCGGAGGGCAAGCTCAAGCAGTACCTCTCCGAGGTGTGCCTGCTCGAGCAGCCCTTCGTCCGCGAGAACGACAAGACGGTCGGCCAGCTCATCCAGGAGAAGATCGCGCTCATCAAGGAGAACATCGTGGTGCGGCGTTTCGCGCGGTTCAAGGTCGGCGAGGAGGCGCGGGCAGCGGCCCCGGCGGAAGCGACGACGGGCCAGACGGGGTAAGGAGCGGCGGGCGCGGTTATCATACGGGCCGTGGACGAGACTCCCCGGCCCCTGCGCGTCCCCACCGAACGGATCGAGGCGCTCATCCGCACCGGCGATCAGCTCATCGTGGGCCGCCTCCATGCCGAGCCCGGCAAGCGCCTCAAGGACGAGATGAACCACATCAGTACGCGGTTCATCGCCATCACGGATGCCCGCGTCTACGATGCCGCCGGCCTCGAGCTCCTCTACAAGACCGACTTCCTCCTGCTCGCCAACGACCACATCGTGAGCGTGACTCCGCGGCAATCGGTGACCAGCGGCCGGGCCCCGTGGACCGAGGCCCCGCCGGAATAGACGACGGGAAACGGAGACATGCATCATGGCGGCCAGCCGAAAGCCCGCGTTCAAACGGATCCTCCTCAAGCTCTCCGGCGAGGCGCTGCTGGGCGAGAAGCCGTTCGGCATCGACCGGTCGTTCACCGACTACCTGGCCGCCGAGATCAAGGGCGTGCACGCGCTCGGCACCCAGGTGGGCGCGGTCGTGGGCGGGGGGAACTTCTTCCGCGGCGTCTCCGACGCCGCCGCGGGCATGGATCGCGCCTCCGCCGACCACATGGGAATGCTGGCCACCGTCATCAACGCGATCGCGTTGCAGGACGCGCTCGAGCGGGCGGGCGTCATCACGCGCGTCCTCTCCGCCATCGAGATGCGTGAGGTCGCGGAGCCGTTCATCCGCCGCCGCGCCATCCGCCATTTCGAGAAGGGGCGCGTGGTCATCTTCGCCGGCGGCACCGGCAATCCCTACTTCTCCACCGACACCGCCGCCGCCCTGCGCGCCATGGAGATCAAGGCCCAGGTCCTCTTCAAGGGCACCAAGGTGGACGGCATCTACGACGCGGACCCCCTCAAGAATCCGGGGGCGACGAAGTTCGACACCCTCACCTACCTCGACGTCCTGAAGAAAGACCTCAAGGTCATGGACGCCACCGCCATCTCGCTCTGCAAGGACAATAAGCTGCCCATCGTCGTCTACAACCTGCGGCAGAAGGGCATGCTCAAGCGCATCGTCCGGGGCGAGAAGGTGGGCACGATGGTCAAGGAGTAGCGCGACATGGCGATCAACACCCTCATCTCCGACGCCAAGCAGCGGATGAACACTTCCGTCGAGACGGTACGGCGCGAGCTGGCCACCATGCGCACCGGGCGCGCCTCCCTGTCCATGCTGGACAACGTGCGTGTGGACTATTACGGCACTCCCACGCCCCTCAACCAGGTGGGCAACCTGTCGACTCCGGACCCCACCCTCATCCAGGTGCAGCCGTGGGACGCGAAGCTCCTGGGTGCGATCGAGAAGGCGATCCGTTCCTCGGACCTGGACCTCAATCCCCAGAACGACGGCAAGATCATCCGCATCCCGATCCCCCAGCTCAACGAGGAACGCCGCAAGCTCCTGGTCAAGAACGCGCACAAGCACGCGGAAGAGGGCCGGGTGGCCATCCGCAACGTGCGCCGCGACGTCAACGACCATCTCAAGAAGATGCTCAAGAGCCACGAGGTGAGCGAGGACGACGAGAAGCAGGCCATGGCCGAAGTCCAGAAGATGACGGACCAGCACATCGAGCAGATCAACGAGACCCTGAAGAAGAAGGAAACGGAGATCATGGCCGTCTAGGGGGGTGGTCCCGGGCCGTCCCTGACTGGCGCATATAATCGGGCCGTGCCCGTCCTTCGCCTCGACTGTACGCGCTGCGACCGGCGCTACGAGCCGGGCCCGGTCCTGAACGTCTGCACGGCCTGCGGCGCGCCCCTGTTCGCGCGCTACGACCTCGAGCGCGCGGCCAAGAACATGCGGCCGGGCCACCTCGCCCTGCGCGAGCCCACGCTCTGGCGCTACGACGACGTGCTGCCCGTCGACAACCCGGACTACCGGGTGAGCCTCGGCGAGGGCTTCACCCCTCTCCTCACCGCCCGCCGCTTGGGCAGCCTGATGGGTCTCCCTCGTCTCTTCATCAAGGACGAGTCGGGCGAGCCGACGGGCTCCTTCAAGGCGCGGGGTCTCTCCCTGGCGGTGTCGATGGCGAAGGCCCTGGGGGCCACGGACGTGTGCCTCCCCTCGGCGGGCAACGCCGGCAGCGCGCTCGCGGCGTACGCCGCCAAGGGCGGGCTCAAGGCGCACGTGTTCGTACCCAAGGACATCGCCCCCCTCTTCCTCATGGAGACACGCGCCTACGGCGCCGAAGTGGAGACGGTGGACGGGCTGATCACCGACGCCGGGAAGATCTGCGCGGAGCGGGCCAAGGAGAACGGCTGGTACGAGTGCGCCACGCTCAAGGAGCCCTATCGCATCGAGGGCAAGAAGACGATGGGCTACGAGGTGGCGGAGCAGATGGGCTGGAAGCTGCCCGACGCCATCCTCTACCCGACGGGGGGCGGGACCGGTCTCATCGGCATGTGGAAGGCGTTCCGCGAGATGGAGGAGATGGGCTACCTCGGACCGGGCCGCCCGCGCATGTATGCGATCCAGGCCGAGGGCTGCGCGCCCATCGTGAAGGCGTTCACCGAGGGCCTCGAAGCGGCGCCGATGTGGGAGAACGCCCAGACGCTCGCCCACGGTATCCGGGTGCCCAAGGCCCTCGGCGATTTCCTGATCCTCCGCGCCCTCCGCGAAAGCCATGGTTCGGCCGTCGCCGTCTCCGACGCCGAGATCATCCAGGGGGTGAAGGACGCGTCCGCCAACGAAGGGATCTTCATGGCCCCGGAGGGGGGGGCCTGCGTGGCCGCGCTGCGCAAGCTCAAGGCCAACGGCCACCTCAGCGCCGACGACACCGTCGTCGTGTTCAACACCGGGACCGGGTTCAAGTACGTGGAGAACATGGCCCCGCTCTGGGGCAAAGCGGCGGCCCGGCGCTGACGGACCCAAGAATTCCCTTGCCTTCGCACCGGGCCTCCGTGCTACGTTAGCTCCGGGTGGCTGCTCCTCGCGGCAGACCCGAGATGTCATGGCGCATTGGTCGCCCCCGTCCGGGAACTCCGCCGCACCCGGTCCGGGCCATTCGTGGTCCCGCTGGTCGTCGCTCGTCCGCCTCGCCGTCTGGGGCGGAGACGCGCGCTGTGCCCGGTGCGGCTCTGACCACGTGCGCCGCGCGTGGACGCTATTGCCCCCGTGGAAGCGCGCGCTCGGGCTCGATCCCTGCCGGTGCGAGGCCTGCGGCGCGACGTTCCACGTTCCGCGGCGGGCCGCCACCGCGGATCTGTACGAGCTGTCGGAGCCGATGACCGAGCTGACCCTGCCTGCCCCGCCCGAGGTCGACCTCGCCGCGCTCGACGAGGCGATGGCCGGCCGCCTTCCCCGCCGCCCGCGCGAGTAGCGCCGACCGTCCTCCCTCCTTCCGTGCCCGCGCGCAAGAATCCTCTAGAATGGGCGGCCAACGCATGACCCAGCGCCTCTACCGCGACGATGCGTACCTCCTCGAATTCGAGGCCCGGGTGGTGGCCCGGCGCGAGCACGAGGGACGTCCGGCGGTCGTGCTGGACCGTACGGCCTTCTACGCCGAGAGCGGCGGCCAGCCCTGGGACCTCGGCGTCCTCGGCGGCGCGTCCGTGCTCGCAGTCGTGGACGCAAGCGACACCATCCTCCACGTCCTCGACCGTCCCCTCGACGAAGGCGCCACCGTGCACGGACAGGTCGACGCCGCGCGCCGGCGTGACCACCGCGAGCAGCACCATGGCCAGCATCTCCTCTCGCGCGCGCTGGTCGAGATGGCGGGCGCCTCCCGCACGGTGAGCTTCCACCTGGGCGCGGACGAATCGACCATCGACCTCGACCACGAAGTGGACGAGCAGGCGGTCCGCGAGGCCGAGCGCCGCGCGAACGAGGTGATCTGGGCCGGGCGGCCG
>QHVP01000699.1 GCA_003222295.1 Acidobacteriota bacterium
CATGTGCAGCCACACGCTGATGACCATGGCGTGCGCGCCCCAGCGGTGCAGCTCGCGCATGATGCCCAGCGGCACCTGCTCCGCGAGGTCGATGATGTCCATGTACGCGTAGGCCACCGTGGGCCGGTAGTAGAACATCAGCAGGAGGCCGGTGAAGGTCTCGACCAGGAACAGGAAGAAGGTCAGCCCGCCCATGCACCAGGTGAACTTCAGGCGGATGCCGCTCTTGCGGATCTTCACCGGGTGCAGGTGCAGGAAGACGTTCGTCATCACCACCAGTACCCGGTTGCGGTTGGTGCTGGGCACGCCGTGCCGGAAGACCGACTTCCAGAGCTGCGTGTCCGTGATGTAGTCCCAGGTGCGGGAGAGGAACGGTTCCGGAGGCTTCGCAGTGGCCATCTACCCTCGCTGGTTCGGGGTTGGGGATTGCCTGCCGAGCGCCGACAGCATCAGACCTTGAGGAACGATTCTTCCTTGGTCCACTCGCCCTTTTCCTGCTGGAACTTCACCGACTTGTCGACCAGGATCTGGCCGTCGTCGGAGAGCACGATGCGCGCGCGCTCCAGCGGCCGTGGGGCCGGGCCCTCGAAGTTGACGCCCGTCTTGTAGAACCCGCTTCCGTGGCAGGGGCACTTGAACTTGTTCTCCGCGGCCAGCCAGTTCGGCGAGCAGCCGAGGTGCGTGCACACGGCGATGAGCGCGTAGAAGCCTTCGGAGTTGCGCACGATCCAGACGCCGTAGGCGTCCTTCCAGCGCGTGTCGACCTCGCCCACCGTGTACTCGCTGGGAAAGCCCACCTTGAACGACTGCGGCGGCTCGAAGAGCACGTTCGGGAACATGAAGCGCGTGCTGGCCACCAGACCCGACGTGCAGGCGGCGGAGAAGGCGACCCATCCGACCGTCGTCCACTTGAGGAAGCCACGGCGGGAGACGGCCTCCGCGTCCGCCGACTTCGCGCTCGTGGCCGGTGAGGGGGCGGCCGGCGCGGGCTTCGCGGCCGCGCTCGCCGCCTGGGCGCCGGGATTGGGCGCGCCGGGGGTCGCGGCGTCCGACGGGCCCTTCGTGTTCACGGCGGCGGGGGCGGCGACCGCGGCCGCGGCGGGGGTGGCCGGACGCGGCGGCGCGGGCCGCGGCTCCGGCGCCTTCGCGTCCGCGGGGACTTTCGGCTCTGCGGTGGCGACACCCTCTGCTCGCGCCGGCGCGGGATCGGAGACGCCGCTGGCCGCATTCGATCGCGGCGCGGGTGCGGCCTGCACGCCGCCGGGGCCGGTGGCCGGCGTCATCGGCGGCGTCGGCAGGGGTGGGGTGGACCCCGCGGCCGTCCCCGCCGGATGCGCCTGCGCGGTGTCGGGAGGCCGGGTCGGCGGTGCCCCGACGGCGGCCGGCTCCGCACCGGGGGCCGGCTCCTTGGGGGTGGAAGGGTCCTTCTCGTCTGCCATCCAGCTCCTCGTCGTGTGTGGATAACCCGAATCCGCTGAGCTGCCTGCACTGCGGCCACCACCGGGATGGATGGCTGAAGCGCGAGCAATGATACCTTCGGTCGAAGTCGTGTCAAGGCAGCGCGCCGTCTCGAATTCTCGCCACGCCTGAGGAAACATGCCGAGCGCGTCCACGAAGGCGATCTACGCGGCCCTCCTCGGCAACCTCCTGGTTGCGGCCACGAAGTTCGCCGCCGCCGCGCTCACGGGCAGCTCGGCCATGTTGAGCGAGGCCGTGCATTCCCTCGTCGACACCGGGAACGAGGTGCTCCTTCTGCACGGCCTGCGGCGCGCCGCGCGCCCGGCCGACCAGGCGCATCCGTTCGGCCACGGCCGCGAGATCTATTTCTGGAGCTTCGTGGTCGCGCTCTGCGTCTTCGCCCTGGGCGCCGGCGTATCCGTCTACGAGGGCATCCTCCACGTGCTCGATCCCGCGCCCATCACCCGGCCCGCGGTGAACTACGTGGTCATCGCGCTGGCCCTTGTCTTCGAGAGCGCTTCCTGGAGGGTCGCGTTCAAGGAATTCCGGCGCGAGAAGGGCGGGCAGAGCTTCCTGGAGGCGGCGCGGCGGAGCAAGGACCCCACGACCTTCATGGTGCTGTTCGAGGACAGCGCGGCCGTCCTCGGGCTCCTCATCGCGCTGGCGGGGACGGTGGCGGCGCAGCTCCTCGAGCGCCCCGTGCTCGATGGTGTCGCCTCGATCGGAATCGGGATCCTGCTCGCCTTGGTAGCGGCATTCCTCGCCCGCGAGAGCAAGGGGTTGCTGATCGGCGAGCCCGCGCAGTCGGAGGTCACGGACGCGATCTGCGCCATCGTGGCCCGCGAGCCCGGGATCGAGCGCGCGAACGGCCTCTTCACCGTGCACGTCGGGCCGCGCCAGGTCGTGGCCGGCATCAGCGTGGACTTCCGCGACGACCTGACCGCCCGCCAGGTCGAGGACATCGTGGCCGCCGTCGAGGCACGCGTCCGCAAGGCCCACCCCGAGATCGTGTCGCTCCTCATCAAGCCGCAGAACGCGGCCGGATTCGAGAAGGCCCTGCGGCCCCACGACGAAGGCGAAGGGGAGGGCTGACCTTCAGGACGCCGGGGAAGCGGCAGCCAATCAGCCCGCTGGTGGCCGCAGCGCCGGCCGCCCCTCGAGGGCCGCGCGCGCGGCCGCCTGTACCTTCGGGCTCGGGTCGTGGTCCCGCAGCGACTCCAGGGCGGGACGAAGACGCGCATCGGGAACGACGGCGGCGGCCTCGATGGCCTGGAGCAGGGCGTCGATGCGTTGCTCCTCGGTCATGCCCGCGACGGCGTCCAGATGCGCGCGGTCGAGCATCTCGAGCAGCACTCCCGCGGCCGCCGGATCCCGGCGCCGGGCCAGCGCCACGGCCGCGTTCCACCGCACGTCCTCGATGGGATCGGCCAGCGCGGCCACGAGGGTGACGCGCGATCCCGCGCCCGGGAACGAGCCCAGCGCATGCACGGCCGTCTTGCGTACGCCTGCGTCCTCGCTGCCCGCCAGCTCGACCAGCGCCGGCTCCGCCGCGGGATCGCCGATTGCACCCAGCGCCCACACCGAATAGATCTGTGTCTCGGGATCGGCGTGAGGGCCGCTGACCGCCGAGTCCTTCGCGGCCTGCAGCAGGGCGGGCACCGCGCGGGGATCTCCGAGGCGTCCGAGGGCGAGGGCCAGGTAGCGCCGCACCCGCGGATCGTCACCCGCGGACTCGCTGAAGGTGCGCACGGCCTCGTCCACGAAGCGCGGGTCCTTCAGTGCAGGGTCCTTGCGCGCCTGCAGGACCTTCGTGAGCTCGAAGGCCGCCTGCCAGCGGCGGTTGGCGCTGCCCGTGCGCACCTCTTCGAGGTACTGCCGCGGACCCTTCCCTTCGGACGCGATGAGCCCGAAGATCACGAACACGGTCACGCACACGGCGACGATCGAGAGCGGGAAGATGAAGAACTGCAGGACCAGGAACGGAGTCGTTTGACGGACGGGGGGTTCCTGGGCTGGATCGGAGACGGACACGGAGACGGGATCGGGCTCGGAGACGGAGACGGGAGGGGCCTTCGAATCGTCGGGAGGGATCGCCATCGGGAGCGCAGTATCCCGCGGCGGCAGCGCTTCTTTCAAACGCCGGCCTTGATCAGCACCACGTAGTCGGCGGTGGCACCGGGCACTCTCACGCGGTCGCCGCCGCGAACCTCCAGCGCGTAGAGGCGGAAGGGGACCAGCCGCAGCGTGTTGTCGCGCCACTGGCCGCGCACGCCGGTGTCGCGCAGGCCGGCCCCCGCGAGCGCCGCCGCGAGCGCCGGGGCCTGCGCGCCCATCACGTAGACGGTCGCGCGCGGGGCATCCGGCGCGATCCGGAAGGACAGGTCCGTGCGCGCCTCCGGCTTGCTCAGGCGGCGCGTCGTGATCCAGCGCGCGCCGCGCACGGCCTCCGGGAGGGCGTCGAAGGTGTCGTCGGCGGTGCCGTCGCACTCGAAGTAGAACGGCCACTGGTCGCGCGCCTCCTGGTCGATGAACCAGGCGGGGCTATTCGGATTGCTCGAACGGAGCTCCCGCACGAGGCCGGCGTCCGCCGCCGGGGCCGCCCCGGGGGGCGCGTAATGGACGACGGCGGTGTCCTCGTGCCCGGCGCCGTCGCTCACGCGGATCTCGTTGCGCCCGGGGCGCAGCGGCGCACGCCAGAAGAAGACGTTGGCCACGGCGCGGCCGCCGGGGTGCCGGTACTCGCCGTTGCGCCGCACGCCTTGAGCGGTCCCGTTGAGGGTCAGGGTGAGGGCGGACGCGTTCGCGTAGGCCTTGATCCCGTCGTCCGCCCGCCCCCGGCGCAGGAAGTAGGTCTTGCTTGCGAGGTGGACGGTGGGCTCCTGCGGGCGCAGGAAGGACCGGTACAGGTACCACGCGTCCTTCTTGAAACCCGCGTAGGTGAGCAGGCCCTTGGTGTTGCGCGCGCCCTTGTATT
>QHVP01000011.1 GCA_003222295.1 Acidobacteriota bacterium
CCGGGCGGACATCGCACGGGCGCTCTACGGCGCGCTGGAGGTCACGAGCTTCGCCTTCGACGCCGAGCTGCTCCTGAGGGCGAAGCGCGTGACCTCCAGCGCGCCGTAGAGCGCCCGTGCGATGTCCGCCCGGTATCCCTTGTAGCCGCACTGCGTGTCCGCGAAGTCGAGCCCCAGCGCGTGATGGACGAGCCAGGTGTAGAAGACGCTGGAGAGCTTGCGGAGCGTCCCCGCTTGGACGGCGGCGTCGGACTTCGGGTGGAGGCGGTCGCCGATGACGATGTCCGCGCCGTCCCGCAGCCAGGCCAGGGTCGTGGGCAGCGGATCGAGGGAGAACGGGAGGTCGGAATCCGTGAAGACGATGTAGGCGCCGCGGGCACGGTCCACCCCGGTGCGCACCGCGCCCCCCTTGCCGAGGTTCTTCGGATGTCGGACGAGCTGGACGCCCGCAGGAAGGTCTCCGGCGTCCAGGACGGGCACCGCGGTGCTGCCGTCGTCCACGACGATGATCTCGCCTCCCTTGCCCAGTCGTGCCTGGAGCCAGCGTTCGGCCTCCTGGGCGCTGCGAATGGTGCGCGTCCGCTGGTTGAACGTCGGGATGACGAGGGACAGCTCCAGGGCCTCAGGGACCATCGAGGGTCTGTCCGCTTTGTCCCACGGTCGCGAGGCGCAGCCTATGCGCGCGCCCCGCGCGTTTCAAGGCCTGGGGTGGAGTGTCGGCCTCAGCAGACGATCGTGCAGGCTGCCGGCGGCGGCGGACAGCTCGGGCATGGCCTCGGGGGCAGCGTGGTGGTCGTGGTCGTCGTTGTCGGCGGCGCCGGGGTTGTCGTGGACGTCGTGGTGGTGGTGGTGGTCGTCGTGGTCGTCTCGCTCGAGACCACGACCGCCGTCGTGAGGCCCACCGCGGCCGCGCCCCCGAGGATGAGCGCGAGTGTGCCCGCGGTCAGCGCCAACCCGCCCGCCGCGAAGCCCACGGGCGCGATCGCCGCCCCCGTTGCGGCCGAGAAGACCGTCACCTCACCGGGAGGCCCGATCGCCGCCACCTTCTTGTCGGAAGGGCAGTCCTTCGCCTCCGCCACGACGATGGCCTCGTTCTCGGACGTCCGGTTCTCGCCGAACTCCGTGGTCGTGGCCTGTACGTAGTAGCTGATCGGGCTGGCCTCGAGCTTCGGCCGCGGCAGCTTACCGAGGAACCCGGCTTCCGCCGGCGTCATCTCGACGTAGTACCAGTTGTCGGACCCCGCCGCCTTGAAGTACACGCGCGCGCGGGCCACGCTGCCGGCGGGCTCGATCCCGGCGTCGATCAGCGGGAATTGCCCGGCGACGAAGCAGCCGATGGGATCGTGGTGGATCTCCGTGCTGGTGGCCGGAGTGCCCGGCAGCGAGGGCAGTTGCCCGCCCGCGGGGGCCTGGGTCTCCTGACCGCTTGCGCTCGCCATCGTTGCGCCTGGGATCGGCGAGAGGTCGACGTCCGCCGTCGCGACTTGACCGGCGGCGACGGCAATCATCGAGGGGGCGCGGCCGACCGCCAGCCCGGCGCCGTTCTCGGTGGTGAGGACGTAGCGCCCCGCGGGCACGCGCGCCTGGAAGTTGCCGGTCTCTTCAGAAGTGGCTCGATAGATGTTTCCGGACGCCAGGTCCACGAACGCCAGCGAGACTCCACGGATGGGACGGCTGGAAACAGTGACGGCCCCTTTGATCGTTCCCAGCTCCGGCGCAGACACCAATTCCATCGGTGGTGCGGCCATTGACACCGCTAGCAACAAGCACGCCGTTCTCTTCATCGGAGTCCTCGACTAGTAGGCGGCAACTGTGCCTGAATTCAAGCGTATTTGCAAGCGTCTTGCTCCTGTCGTCGTCGAGGGAGAGCCGGGGGGGCCGATCGACCGATTCCCGGCCCGAAACCGGTCGTTTTGGGTCAGAAACCATTCGACTACAATGACCCGCCAATGGCCGGGGAGGCGCCGGGCCGCGCGGCCGAATCCGGCACGCCACCCTCCGCCCGTTTCGCGCTCTGGACGCTGATCGCCCTGGCCGTGGTCGCGCCCTGGCCGTTCGGCAGCACCCCTTCCTGGGCGGTGCGCTCCATCACGTGGATCTCGCTCGCGACCGCCGTCGTCGTGTCGCTGGCCCAGGTGAGGCGCGGCGCGCTCTGCCTGCCTCGCGTACCGCTGTGGCCGGTGGCGATTCTCGTGGCGGCGGGATTCATGCAGCTCGTTCCGCTGGCGGCCGGTCTTCACGCCGTGGTCGCGCCCGGTTCCGCCTCCGTCTGGCATCCCACCGAGCCCGCCGCCCACGCTCTCCTCGGCCCACGTGCGCGACCCATCTCGATCGACCCGGCGGCGACGTCGGCGTGGCTCGGCCTCACGAGCGGGGTCGTCGCGGTCGGCCTTCTCGCGGCCCCGGCGCTGGGCCGGCGGCGGACGATGATGGCGGCCGCATGGACCCTGGTGGGCGCGGGATCGCTGGTGGCGGTGTACGGGATCGTGGCGCGGACGGCTTTCGGTCCCCTGCTCTACGGGTACATCGCGGTGCCCACGGTGTCGCCGCTGGGGCCGTTCGTGAACAAGAACCATTTCGCGGGATACGTGGAGATGCCGGCGCTGCTGGCCCTCGGTCTCGGCCGAGGGCTCTGGCGCCAGGCCGCCTCGGGGCCGTCCGCGGCCGCGCCGTCGGCGAGCCCCAGCGCCCTCGTGGCCTTCGGCGCTTCCGCCATCATGGTCACGGCGGTGCTGCTCTCGATGTCACGCGGCGGCGCGCTCGGCGTCCTCTCCGGCATCGCCGTCCTCGCCGTCGTCGACTTCATGACCGCGCGTCATCGCGGCGCCATGGGCAAGGTGATGGTCCCGGTGGGGCTCCTCCTTCTCCTCGCGGTCCTCGTGGCCGTCATGCCCGGTGAGGTCCACGAGCGGCTCCTGGGCATTGGCCGGCCCAGCGACAACTCGACGCTCTATCGCAAGGCCATCTGGAAGGACGCCCTCCGAGCTTGGAAGGCGAGTCCGCTGTTCGGACAGGGGATGGGCGCGTTCGCGGACGTGATCCCACGGTTCAAGACCTCGGCCGGGCAGTTCCGCGTCGAGCATCCCGAGAACGAGCCCATCGAGATCGCCGTCGAAGGGGGGCTCGTGGCGCTGGCCGCGGCGGCGACGGCGGTGGTCGTGGCTCTCGCGCGGTCCGTTCGCGCCATTCGAGGCCATCGCGACCGTGTTCTGCGCGGGATCGTCACGGGAGCGTTGGCCGGGGTGGTGGCGTTGATCGTCCACGGGCTGGTCGACTTCAACCTGCGCGTCCCTTCGAACGCGATCATGTTCGTGGCGCTGTATGCGGTCGTGGTTGCGCCGCTGGGGACCATGACCAGTCAAGGCAGGAGCCGCTGGTATCTGGTCGCCGCGCTGGCCGCGATCGCCATCACGTACGCGCGCGCGGCCGACGCGTGGCCGCTCCTGCGTGAGGCCCACGCGTCGGCAGTGAAGGCCGCCCAGTCCGACACCCTGGCCGGTGCGGCCTTGCGCGTGTCGATGGCCGACGCGCGCGTGCGCGAGTACCTCCGCCGGCGGCCCGCGGACCCGGAAGGATGGCTGCTGGCGGCATGGACGACGGCGGCGAACGGCCGAGGCGACCACCCTGATGGCCCCGTCCTCTCGTTGACCTTCGCGCGGCGTCTTCGTCTCGAGAGGGGCTACGATGCAGCCGATCTCGTGCGCGCTGCGATCCGGAAGAGGCCGGCGAACCCCCGATGGTGAGCGAATCCCTGCGCGAGTCCATCCGCGACGCGTGGGCGTGGCGCGTCCGACCCCACGTCCCGAGGGCGGCACATCGCGCGACGGCGATCCTCCTGCGGCGGCTCGGCCTCGAAAAACGGCTGCTGCATTGGCTCATCCCCGCCTGCCCGCGCGCCAACTTCTCGAACCTGTCCTGGGCGACGGCCGAGGCCGTCCACGCGGGTCTTCGACGCGCCTGCGAAGCGGGACTCGACGGCGACTACTACGAGTTCGGCCTCTACCGCGGGTTCACGTTCTGGTTCGCGCAGCAGGCGGCGGCCGCGAACGGTCTCGCGGGAATGCGCTTCTTCGGCTTCGATTCCTTCCGCGGGTTGCCGCCTCCCGGCGGGGTCGATGCCGTGGGCGCGGAATTCAGCCAGGGTGACTTCGCCTGTGATCGGGCCACCGTCGAGCGACTCCTCTCGCGATTCGGCACCGACTGGAGTCGAACCCACCTCGTCGAAGGGTTCTACGAGGCGTCATTGACCGCGGATGCTCGCGCCCGGCACGGCATGCGTCCGGTGTCGGTGGCCCTCATCGACTGCGACCTGTACAGCTCGGCGGTGCGGGTTCTCGAGTTCCTGGAGGGCCTGCTTCAGGAGGGCGCGATCCTGTTGTTCGACGATTGGAGCTGCTTCGGCGCCTCCGAGGACCACGGCGAGCGGCGGGCGCTGCGCGAGTTCCTCGCCGCCCATCCCCGTTGGACGGCGGAGCCCCTGTTCGCCTTCGGCGGGCACGGACAGGCCTTCGTCGTTCATGCCGACAGGCAGCATCGGAATGAACGACTCGACGCGCGGGGTGAGTGACCGCGGCCGGATCAGCGTCAACGCGGGCTACCAGCTCATCGCCCAGGCGGCGGTCCTCGGCCTCAACCTCGTCGCTTCACCGATCATCGTCCACGGTCTCGGCTTGGAGGCGTACGGCCTCCTCGTCCTCGTCGGCATCACCACGAGCTACTTCGGATTCGTGGAGCTGGGGTTGGGCCGCGCCACCGTCCAACTCCTCGCGCGCCACCGCGCCCGCGGAGAGCCGGAAGACTTCGTCGAGGTCCTCTGGACGGCCACCGCCGCCTATCTGGTGTTGGGCCTCGTGGGGGCGGCCGCTCTCGTGGCCATCGCGCCCCTGCTCGTGAAGCACGTGCTGAACGTCTCCGGCAGCCTGCAGCCTCAGGCCATCCAGGCCTTCGCCATCGGTGCGGTGGGGCTCGTGATCGCGCTCCAGCGGAACGTGGCCTCGTCCGTGGCGACGGCGATGGAGCGTTTCGACCTCATCAGCCGCGTCACCCTGGCCACGGGCGCGCTGCAGGCGGCGCTCACGGTCGGGCTCGTGATGATGGGGGCGAAGCTCATCGGGGTGATGCTCGGCAGTCTCGCCGTGCAGGCCGCGGGCTTCGTGGCCTACTTCGCGATCTCGTGGCGGCTGCTTCCCAACCTGCTTCCCCTTCGGTGGACGGTCCAGCGGCTGGGCGCCATCGCTCGCCTGAGCGGGTACATCAGCGTCTCGCAGATCGTCAATCCCGTTCTCGAGCAGATCGAGAAGGTCCTGATCGGCGCCTTCGCCGCCGTCGACCAGCTCCCGTTCTACTCGGTGCCCTATAGCGTGGCCTGGGCCCTGACGATCGTGCCCACGAGCCTCGCCACCGTCATCTATCCCGCCATGGCGCGGCTCTTGTCCCAGGAAGACCGCGCGGGCGTCCGCGAGACCGTCCGCCGGTCGACGCGCTACATCTTCGTGATGCTGCTCGGCCCCGTCGTGTTCTTGATCCTCTACGCCCCGTCGATCCTGACCGTGTGGATGGGCGCGGACTTCGCCGCCCGCGCGACCATCCCCCTTCGGATTCTCGCCCTCGCGGTCCTGGTCAACGTCCTCTCGTGGCCTTCGTATCACCTGCTGCACGCGGCGGGACGAGCAGACCTGACGGCGCGCTACCATGTCATCGAGCTGGTCGCCCATGTTCCCGTGAGCATCTACCTCATCTCCCGCTTCGGCGTGGTCGGCGCCGCGCTGGCCTGGCTGTTGCGCGTCTGCCTCGACACCACCCTCATGTTCCGGGCCGGCTCTCGCCTCACCGGCGTCCTCCTCCGGTCGATCGCCGAGAGCCTGGCCCGGGGAGCGGTACCCGCCATCCTGCTGCTTCCCCTGGCCATCCTCGCGCGGCCGGCGGTGGACGCCAGCCACCGGGGACAGGCGGCCCTCGTCGTGGCCACCATCGGAGCCCTGTATGCCGGTTCGGTCGCCTGGCTCGGTCTGGGAGCGCAGGAGCGGAGTGTCGTCCGCGGCGCGATCACGGCGCTCTTCGTGGGCGAGAGGGGGACACCGCGTGAATCGTGAGCGTGCGACGCCGGGGCCCTGGTGAACTCGGGGTCTTCCCCCCGGGTCAGCATCGTCGTTCCCACCTACAACCGCGGCCCGGCTCTTCGCGCGACCGTCGAGGCCATCCTGCGCTCCCGCCTCGACGCCGTCGGAGCCGCCGAATTGATCGTCGTGGACGACGGCTCGGCGGCTCCGGTCGACCTCGTCGGCGTCACCCCTCCGACCGGCTTTACCGTGAATCTCCTGCGCCGTTCCAACGGCGGCCCGGCCGCGGCCCGGAACAGCGGCTTTCGCGCGGCCCGGGGAGAATTCGTCCTGTTCGTCGACGACGACATTCTCGTCCCGCCGACTCTGGTCGAGGACCACCTGGCCGCGCACGAGCAGCTCCCTGCGGCCGTGGTCTGCGGGCGTTGTGTCCTGAGCCCACCTTCGGGGCCGCGAGCCCTTTTCGATTTCCTGGAAGGGCTGGGGAGCGATCCCGGCCGCGACGCCCTCGAGCCCTTCGTGCGCATCCCGATCGTGGCCAGCGGCCAGATCTCGCTTCCTCGCTCGATCTGCCCGGCCGGGGAAGGTGCCTATCGCGAAGACCTGAAGACTCCCGGAGCGGAGGAGTTCGAGTTGTCGATGCGCCTTCGGACACGGGGGGTGCCGATCTTCCTGGCCACGCGAATCCAGGCCCTTCATTGTCAGCCCGTGGACATCGACAGCATCTCCCGACAACAGTACAAGCACGGAATGGGCTACGCGGAGGCGGCCATCAAGTGCCCGGAGACACTGGGTCTCCCCGAGCTGGCGAGCGTCATCGAGGGCAGCCGGCCCCCTCGGTGGCGCGCAGGGGTGACGGCCTTGGCCAGTCCGCTCCTGAAGTCCCTGGCCGCGTCGCCGCCGGTGCGGGCGGGTGTGCTCGCCCTCGCCCGAGCCGCGGATCGGCTGCCCCTGTCCGGGCGCGCGCGGGCCGCGCTCTATCGAGCCGCCATCAGCAGCCACTTCGTGGCGGGCGTGCGGCGCGGCCTGCGTCTCTACCGGGGGCCGCAGTGCTGAAGATGTACCAGGCGCCGGACGACATCGGCGCGGGATCCTCCGCCGAGTACTGGGAGAGTGTCTGGTCCGATGAAGCGTTCGACGAGGCGCTCCGCTTCTGTGACGTGGATCCGTTGCGGGGACTCTTCGAGGAATTCCTCAAGCCGGGGTCGCTGGTCCTCGAGGGCGGCTGCGGCCGTGGCCAGTACGTCGCCTACTACACCGCGCGCGGCGTCCGCGTCGTGGGGCTCGACTTCGCCACCGCGGCCCTCGAGCGCCTGCGGCGCAGCCACCCGCGTCTTCGCCTGTGCGGCGGAGATGTCGGCCGCCTTCCTTTCCGCGCGTCGTCGTTCGAGGCGTACTACTCGGGCGGAGTGGTCGAACACTTCGAGGCCGGTCCGCTCGATGCGCTCAGGGAGGCCCGACGTGTCCTGACCGACGACGGCGTTTTGCTCGTGAGCGTGCCCTACCTGAGCCCCTTGCGGGCGCTGCTCTCGTTCTCCAAGAGCGATCGCCGCCGGGTGGATCGGGCGCGTGCCGATTCCGCGGACGCCGGGAGGCGCTTCTTCCAGTACGCGTTCACGCCCGGGGAATTTCAGGGCTTCCTGGAACAAGCCGGGTTCTCCGTCGTGAAGACGCAAGGCTACGCCATCTACTTCGGGCTGATGGAGCTTCCGCTGGCCGGACGGATCCTGGGCTGGGCGCAACGGCGTCGCATCGGACGGCCGCACCGTCCCGGCGACGGACCCGTTGGAACGGCCCCGTCGCCTTCGCCCTCTCCCCGGCCGCCTTCGCTCGCCAAGCGCCTGCTCGTCAGCGAGGACGTCTCCGTGCCCCTCGCGGGCGTTCCCCTGCGGCTTCTGCGCTGGGCCGCGGCCAACATGATGATGTACGTCTGCACGCCCTCGGGGCCGGCATGAGCGCGGAGATCGCCTCGCTCTACTCCCGGTACTTCGCGGGACGGCGGATGCTGGAGGCGGCGCTCACTCCGGTCCCTCCCCGCCCGGACGCGTTCGATCTCGGGCGCGTGCGGCGCGCCCTGCTCGTCTGCACCGGCCTCCTCGGCGACTCCGTGATGTGCCTGCCGGCGCTCGGCGCCGCGAGGGAGCTGCTCCCGCGGGCGCAGCTCGTCGGGCTCGTCACCGGGAGCAGCCGCTCCCTGCTGAGCCTCACCGGTTGCCTGGACCGGTTCATCCTCTGCGACGGAGCACCGCTACGGCTACGCCCCTCGGCCCGCCGCGCGAAGAAAGAGCTGCAAGCGCGCTTGTCCGCCGAGAGCTTCGATCTCGTGGTCATCTTCCTGGGTGACGACTACGCGCCGCTGCTGACCCGCATTGCCGTGCCGCACCGGGTCTTCGTCGCCGAGTCCGCGTTCGCCTCCCAGGCCACGGCGACCTATTCGATCGGAGAGGCGCGCACGTGGGGGCCGAGGGAGCGGCTCGGCGCGTGGAGAGCGCTGGGATTGGATCCGATCGGCGGGCTGCCGCCGATACGGCCTCCGGCCGCGGCACTGTCTTCCGTGGCCGCGCGGCTCGACGGCCGGCCCCGACCGTGGGTGACGTTGCACCCGTTCGGGCGCACGAGAGATCAGTGGTGGCCGCTGGCGGCGGCGGAGGCGGCGGCCAACGCCTTGCGTGAGCGCTTCGGCGGGACCACGCTCCTCGTCGGCGGGCGTGCGGGCGCGTCCGTCCAACCCCCTCCGCGAGAGATGGTCGACCTTGCGGAGAGCTTGAACCTCGACGAGTTGATTGCCCTCCTCGGCCTGAGCGACTGCGTGATCTCGACGGACAGTGGCCCCTACCATCTGGCCGGCGCCATGGGCCGCCCCGGGGTCGGGCTCTTCCGGGCTTCGCGGCCGGAGCACGCCGGACGCTACCCGAGCATGAGGGCGGTGATGGCGCCGGCCGTGGCTGAGTGCCGGGCCGCCTGCCGGTGGGATCGCTGCGGCTTCAGCCCTTGCCGCCAGATGGGATCGCTGGCGCCGGAAACGGTGGTGGCCGCGGCCGCCGAGGCGCTCGGGCGCGCGTGATCCGCGTCCTGCACTTCGCGGACCTCATCAACCGTGACGACTTCATCCACAACGTCATCAGCCATCTCGACGCGAGGGAGTTCGAGCCCTCGGCGGCCACCCTGCACGATCGCGGGACGCTCAACGCGAACCCATCACCGTTGGCCGCCGTCCACAACCTGGATTGCGCCCCGCGCCGGAAATACGGGACCGCGGCCTGGCGACTGCGGGGGCTGCTCGGCCGCGAGAGCGTCGACCTGCTCCACACGCATCACTACGAGCCGGCCCTGCTCGGCGTGCTGGCGACCGCGGGCACGCGCGTGCCCCTCATCATCGGCCGCCACTACTCCGACGCGATCTACCAGTTGTCACGTGGGGCCCGCCGCCGCGCATATCTCGGCATCGAATCACTGTGCAACCGCCGCGCGGCCGCCATCGTGGCCCCCTCGAAGGCGGTCGCGCGGGTGTTGCGGGATCAGGGCGTGGATCCGGGCAAGGTGGAGGTGATCCCGTACGGGTTCGACTTCCAGCACTTCGGTGCGCGTGACGCCGCCGCGGTGGCGCGGGCGCGCGAGGCGTGGCCGCCCGGCCCCGGTCTCCGGCTGGTCACGGTGGCCCGACTCCACGCCGAGAAGGGGCACCGCTACCTGCTGCAGGCGCTGGAAAGCCTTGGCCGCGAAGGATGGACGGCCACCTGGCTCATCGTCGGGGACGGTCCGGAGAGGGAGACGCTGGAAGGAGACGTTCGCGACCGGGGGATGAGCGCAAGCGTGCGTTTTGCCGGATGGCGGACGGACGTATTCGATCTGATCGCGGCGGCGGACGCCGTCGTCCAGCCCACGCTTCACGAGGCGTTTTCGCAGGCGATGATCGAAGCGATGGCGCTGGGCCGGCCCCTGATCATCTCCGACGTGAGCGGCGTGGAGGACGTGGTGGAGGGCGGACGATCGGGGCTCGTGGTTCCTCCTCGCGACCCTGGCGCCCTGGCCGAGGCTCTCCGCCGCCTGTCGGAGGCGGAGGTCGCCCGCGCCATGGGACAGGCCGCCGCCGCGCGGGTGCGCAGCCTCCTGGACATCCGCGAGGTCGTCCGGAAGCTGGAAGAGCTCTATCGCCGGATCGCGCGGCGATGAAGGTGTCGCTGGTGGTCCCGCTCCGTGACGAGGAGGCGACGGTCGTCTCCCTGCTCGAATCCGTGGCGGGACAGGACCGCCCGCCCGACGAGCTGGTGGTCGTGGATGCCGGTTCCTCGGACGGCACCCGCGATCTCGTCGCGAGGCACCCGGCTGCGGTACCGACGCGTCTCGTCCGCGAGGGCCCCCTGTTCCCCGGATCGGCGCGGAACGCCGGCGTCGATGCCGCCGCCCATCCCTGGCTCGCGTTCACCGACGGGGGAGTGCGTCTGGATCACGGGTGGCTGTCCGAGCTCGAACGGCAGGCGCAGGACGGCGCGGCCGACGTCGTCTTCGGCTCGTATGATCCGGTCTGTGACACCTACTTCCGCCGCTGCGCGGCCGTCGCCTATGTGCCGGGACCAGGCGATCGAGGCGTCCGCGGGCCATCCGTCGCCTCGATGGCGCTGACACGCGAGGCGTTCGAGCGGGCGGGGCGATTCCCGCCCTTCCGCGCGGCCGAAGACCTGATCTTCATGGAGCGTCTCTTCGCGCTTCCCCTGCGCATCGCCTATGCTCCCCGCGCCCTCGTGCACTGGCAGCTCGCGCCCGACGCACGCCGCACGTTCCGGCGCTTTGCGTTGTACTCGGAGCACAACCTGCGCGCCCAACGCGGCCGCTACTGGCATCTCGGCGTCTTGCGCCACTACCTCCTCGTGGCGGTGCTCACCGCGGGAGTCATGTGGAGCGGGGCCGGAGCCTGGGCGCTGGGCGTCTATCCGCTCTGGCAGATCGCGCGCGCCGGCCGGAGCGCCTGGCACAAGCGCGCCGCCTTCGACTTCACGGCGACGGACCCGCGCCACGTTCTCGGTGCCGCCGCGCTCCTCTCCCTGATCGACGTGGCGACCCTGGTGGGAGCGATCCGCTGGTGGATGCGGAGAGATCCGCCGCCGGCGTGAGGGTCCTCTATCTGACCTACAACGGGCTCACCGAGCCTCTCGGTCGCCGGCAGGTCCTTCCCTACGTCGTGGGGCTGGCCGCACGCGGATGGCGGTTCACCGTGGTTTCCTTCGAGAAGGCGGAGACGGCCGACGCCGAGGCCCGTGGGCAGGTCGCGGCGGAGCTCGAACGCGTGGGCGGGCATTGGGTACGGAAGCGGTATCACAAGCGGCCCACGCTCCCCGCCACCGCTTTCGACGTGGCGAGTGGAATCGCGACCGCCGTCCGCCTCGGAGGCCGCGGTGTCGACCTGATCCACGCGCGGTCGACGGTGCCGGCCTTGATGGCGTCCGTGGCGGCCCGGCTCCTGCGGGTCCCCTGGATCTTCGACGTCCGCGGCCTGGTGGCCGAGGAGTATGCCGACGGCGGACACTGGAGCCGCGACGGTCTCCTCTTCCGCCTCACCCGTGACGCCGAGAACCGGCTCTTGCGCAGCGCGCGCGGCCTCGTCTTCCTGACCGAGCGCATCCGCGAGGAGTTCGCGCGTCAAGGCGCCTGGCCCGGCAAGCCCACCGCGGTCATTCCCTGCGCGGTGGACACGGACGCCTTCGTCGCCCCGCCCGGCGGCCGCACCCGCGTGCGCTCGGCGCTCGACCTGGGCGACCGGCCCCTCCTCGTCTACTCCGGCAGCCTGGGGAGCTGGTACCGGCTGCGTGAGATGCTCGACTTCTATGACGTCGCGGCGCGTGAGATCGAGGGGCTGGCCTTCCTGATCGTGAGCCCGGATGAGCAGAAGGCGCGCGGTCTCGTGGCGGATCATCCGCGCGCGGCGCACATCCGCGTGGTGCGGGCCCGGCCCGAGCAGATGCCCGAATACCTCGGCGCGGCGGATGCGGGGCTGTGCTTCCTCGGCGACCATCATTCGAAGGCCGCCTCGTCGCCCACGAAATACGGCGAATACCTGGCCGCCGGGCTGGCCGTCGTCACGAACCCCTGGACCGGCGACGCGGCCCGGCTGGCCGGCGATCCGGCCTGGATCCTGGTCGATGCCTTCTCGCCCGAGGCCTATGCCGCGGCCGCGACCGAGCTCCGTCGCCGGCTCGAGGGGCCGGATCGGCTGCGTCAGGACGCACGCGCGCTCGCGCAGCGATCCTTCTCGATGGAGGACGCGCTCGACCGCTACGAGGGGCTGTACCGGCGTGTCCTGGAGACGGCCCCGTGAACGTCCTGGCCTGGGTCCCGTACCCGCTCGGGATCGCGCCCGGCCAGCGGTATCGGATCGAGCAGTGGGCCCCGTACCTCCACGACCTGGGTATCCAGGTGACCTTCCAGCCCTTCGCCTCCCCGTCCCTCGCGCGCACGCTCTACGAGAAGGGACGATGGGCGGCCAAGGCCGCGAAAATGGCGGGTGGCATCGCCCGGAGACTGTCGGAAGCGCTCCAGGCGAAGAAGTACGACGCCGTTCTCCTGCAACGCGAAGGCAGCCTCGTCGGGCCCGCCTGGTCGGAGCGTCTGCTGCGGGCGCGCCAGCCCGCGATCGTCTACGACTTCGACGATGCGATCTATCTGCCCTACGTGAGTCCCACGAACCGTTATCTGTCCTACCTGAAGTTCCCGTGGAAGACGCGGGCCCTGTGCCGCCTGGCGAGGGCGGTCATCGCCGGGAACGACCACCTCGCCGCGTACGCGAGTCGCTACAATGACCGCGTGTTCGTCGTCCCCTCGACCGTTTCGATGCGGGAGTACCAGGAGCGGCCGATCCCATCGCCGGGGCGGATCCCAGTCGTGGGCTGGACGGGCAGCCATAGCTCGGTGCCGTACCTGTCGCTCGTGCGCGAGCCCCTGCAGGAGCTGCGCCGCCGCCGCGCGTTCCGACTCCTGATCATCGGTGTCGAGCACTTCGAGATCCCCGGCGTCGAGGTGGAGTGCCGGCCCTGGTCGGCGGCGTCGGAGGTCCGGGACCTGTGGGACATGGACCTGGGGCTCATGCCCCTGCCGGACGAGCCCTGGGCGCGGGGCAAGTGCGGCATGAAGGCGATCCAGTACATGGGCATCGGCATCCCGGCCGTCGTCAGCCCCGTGGGGGCGAACCGCGAGATCGTGCAGGACGGCGTGACGGGGTTCCATGCGGCGACGGGCGCGGAATGGGTGGAGAAGCTCGACCTCCTGTTGTCCGACTCCGATCTCCGGCGGCGCCTCGGCCTGGCCGCCCGGGCCAGCGTGAGCTCTCACTTCTCCGCGGAGGCCCAGGCTCCGCGCGTCGCCGAGATCCTGCGTCAGGTTGCTTCGTGAGCGACTTCGTCGACGTCCTGGTGGCCTTCGTCGTGATGTCGGTGGTCAACGCCTTCATCGTCCGCCGCATCAAGCACGTCCTGCCCGGCGACGAGGGCGTTTCCCTGGCCAGGGTCTACGTCTGGACGCTGGTCCTGCGCTTCGCCCTGGCTTGCTTCCTCAACATGTACGCCGGCCAGACCGCGTTCGCGGTGATGTTCTGGGGAGACTCGGCCACCTACGACGACGGCGGCTGGCTCATGAGCCTCCAGTGGAACGGCCAGGGCATCCTCAATCCGTACTACTCGGGCAAGGTCAGCGGCTGGGGTTTCTTCTACCTCATCTCCTCGATCTATTACGTGTTCGGCCACAACCAGCTGCTGGCCCAGCTCGTCAACGCGACGATCGGCGCGCTCACCGTGATCGTGATCTACGCGATCGCCAAGGACCTCTTCGACGCCGAAGTCGCGCAGTGGTCCGCGCGGTTCATGGCTTTCTTTCCGCAGATGGTCTTCTGGTCGGGCGCGATCTACAAGGACCCGATCATCATGTTGTGCATCGCGCTGTGCATGTACGCGGTCGTGAAGCTCAATCACGAGTTCACCCTCCGCTACGTCCTTCTCTTCGTCGGGGCCAGCCTGGCCCTCATGACCCTCAGGTTCTACGTCTTCTACTTCGTCGCCTTCGCCACCATGGGGACCTTCGTCCTGTCGCAGCGCCGGGGCGTGGCCGCCAGCGTGGGCTCGTACGTCGTGCTCATCGCGGTGTTCATCGGGGCCTTCTCGTTCGCGGCCAAGCAGGAAACGGTGGAGCAGCAGCGCTCCTACTTCACCCTCGAGCGGCTTCAGATCACGCGCTCCGACCAGGCCATGTGGGGGCAATCGGCCTACGCCCCCAAGGCGGACGTCTCCACCACCCAGGGCGTCCTGTCCGTGCTTCCCGTGGGCCTCACCTACCTCCTGTTTGCGCCCTTCCCCTGGGCCGTCCACAACCTTCGTCAGGCCCTCACCGTTCCGGAAACGATCGTCTGGTACGCGCTCATGCCGGCCCTGGTTCGGGGCCTGCTCCACACCATCCGCACCCGCTTCCGGCCGGCGCTCCCGATCCTCGTCTTCGCGGCGTCGCTGACGTGTGCGTACGCGGTCTTCCAGGGAAACGTGGGCACCGCCTACCGGCAACGGACGCAGGTGACGATGTTCTATTTCATCCTCATGGCGGCGGGCGTGGTGGAGAAGAAGCGCCGCGCGCAGGAGAGGGCGCAACCGGCCCTGGGCACGCCCGCCTTCCAGGCTCCATGAGGGGAGGCCGGCGGCTGCGACTCGCGCTGCTGGTGGTCATCGCCGTGCTCCCGGGCTTCGTCAAGAAGCCGCTCTATCGCGGCCTCTTCCGCTACCGGATCGGGCGCGGGGTCCGCATCGGCCTCGTGATCCTCGACGCCGATTCGGTCGAGCTCGGGGACGGGACGGAGATCGGGCACCTCAACCTCATCACGCGCGTCGGCAGCTTCATCACGGGAAAGTCCGTGCGCATCGGGCCCCTCAACATCATCCGGGGCGGCGAACGCGTCCGCCTCGGTGACTACGCGGAGGTCATGCGCCTCAACGTCCTCAACGCGATCCCGGACCACGACTGCACCACCAGCCCGGCCTCCCGGCTCGAGATCGGCCGCGGGACGGTCGTGGTGTCCGGACATCGCATCGACTTCACGGACCAGGTCACGATCGGCCAGAACGTCATCATCGGCGGCCGGAACTCGTCGCTGTGGACGCACAACCGCCAGTCCACGGCGCCCATCGAGATCGGGGATTTCTGCTACCTCGGATCGGAGGTGCGCCTCGCGCCGGGGGCGCGACTGGCCGAGCGATCGATACTCGGGCTCGGCTCCGTGCTCGCCGGGGCCATCGACACGCCGGGATCCCTGGTGGGCGGAGTGCCCGCCCGGATCATTCGGCCCCTGACCGCCGAGGACGACGCGCTCGTCCATCGCAAGGCGCGCCGGGACGCCCCCGACGACCTCTACTCCGGATGAGGCGCGCGTTCGCCGCCAGCCTGTGCTGTCCTTCGTGCCGCTCCGCACTCACACTGGACCCCCCGGTGCCCTCCCAAGACGTCGTCGTCGAGGGCACCTTGCGCTGCGGCTGCGGCCGGCGGTTTCCCGTCGCGGGTGGCGTCCCCGTCTCCTTCCGGAGGCGGCGCCGGACTCTCTCTCGCGCCGCACCCAGGCCCTCTTCGGAGACGAGTGGCAGCGGTTTCCCGAGCTGCTCCGCGTCCACGCCGACATCTTCCAGTGGTAC
>QHVP01000700.1 GCA_003222295.1 Acidobacteriota bacterium
AACGCCAACGACAAGGGTCTTGGCCTCCTGTTCACCGGAGGCAACGGCACCGGCAAGACGCACCTGGCCGTGGCCGTGCTGCGCGAGCTGGCGGAGACGCACGGCGTGCGCGGCCAGTTCTGGGACTACCACGAGCTGATGCGCGAGATCCGCAACTCCTACAACCCTGCCACCGCCATCACGGAATACGAGCTGCTCGAGCCCGTCATCGACCTCGAGCTCCTTCTCCTGGACGACCTGGGCGCCTGGAAGATGACGGACTGGATGAACGACACGCTGTTCTACATCCTGAACCGCCGTTACCTCGCGCGCCGCCCCACCCTCATCACCACCAACTACCCCGACCGCGAGCTCAGCGCGCGCGAGATCATGGATGCCGACTCGACCGTCCGCCGCGAGTACCTCGTGGACCGGATCGGCCACCGGCTGCGCTCGCGCCTGCTCGAGGCCTGCACGGTGGTGCGGCTCGACGGGCCCGACCGCCGCCAGGTTGCCCTCCAGGCCTCGAACCAGCGGCTCCTCCTGTGAGTGACGAGGCCCCGTCCGCGCCGGGCCGCGAGTGCCCTCGGTGCCAGGGGACGGGGTTCGCCCACGAGCGGATCCCCTCCACGCCCTGGGCATCCCGGCCGGCCATCGTCACTGCACGCTCGGCAACTTCGAGCCGCGTACTCCCGCCCTCAGCGCGGCCTACGATCGCGCCCTCGCCTACAGCCATCGCTTCGCGGACGAGGCGGCACGCGCCGATGGCCTCGGCCTGCTGCTGTGGGGCCCGGCGGCCACGGGCAAGACGCACCTGGCGGTGGCCATCCTGGCCGAGCTGGCCGCGAACCACGGCGTCCGCGGGCGGTTCTGCACGTTCGGCGCGTTGCTCGACGAGATCGTCCACTCCTTCGACAAGGCCTCCAGGACGAGCGAGTCGACCGGCCTGCGCTCGGCCTTGAGCGCGGACGTGCTCGTGCTGGACGACCTCGGCGCGCGGAAGATGACGGACTGGGCCGCGGACACCCTCTTCACGATCGTCAACGGCCGCTACATGGCGCGACGGCCGACCCTGGTCACCACCTCCTTCGAAGACGTGGACCGCGAAGTGGCGATGGAAGCGGACGCGCGGCGGCGCCAGGAATACCTCGTCGAACGGGTCGGGCAGCGCCTGCGGTCGCGGCTGCTCGAGATGTGCGCGTTCGTGGCCATGCAGGCCGCGCCCGAGCGCGCGGCGCAGCGGCGCCCGACGCGGCCGTCCACGCTGGGCGGCATGCGCCGCTCGCCGAAGGGGCCGGCCTAGATCTTCTCGGTGATCAGCTCGCGCAAGCGGCTGTGCTGGGGTCCGGTCCGGTGCGCCCACTGCAGGCCGTAACGCAGGGCGCCGGGCGCGTCTCCCCCGTTCCGCATCCAGACGACCCGGCCCGCGGCCTGGAACGGCTGGACGTCGGGGGCGAAGACGAGCTGCAGGACCAGGCTCTCGCCGATGGGGAAGCGGCTGTCGGTGACGACACAGGCCCCCTGGTCGGAGATGTTCGCCACGACGCCGAGCGCGGTGGGCTGTCCGGGGCGGCCGATCTCGACCCGCACCGGCGTCCTCGGATTGATCCTCACTGACGATCGCTCGAACATGACGACCTCACGCGGCGCTGGCACCCTGGCGGCTGCCCCGCCTCCGTCGCTCGCAGGGGGCATTGGAGGGCCGCCCGCCTGCATCGACGAACACAGGGTAGCCGCCTCCCTTCCGCCCGTCAACCGGGCCTGGTTGGTCCGCGGGGCGGGGGTCGCGTATCCTCTTGAAGTGAGCGAGACGTACTTCCGGAAGGGCTTCGGCCTCAGGGCGGCGGTCGGGCCCGTCCTGTCCCTCAGCTACGCGAGCGGGGTGGTGGACCGGCTGCGCGCCCTCGGCCACTCCGCCCGCGCCGGCGACGTCACCCTGAAGCTGGCCCGCGAATTCGGGTTCTGCTACGGCGTGGACCGGGCGGTCGAGTACGCGTACGAGACGCGGCAGCAATTCCCGGATCGCCGCATCTTCCTCTCCGGCGAGATCATCCACAACCCCGACGTGAACCGCCGGATCGAGGACATGGGGATCCGCATCCTGCCCGAGAAGGGGGATGCGGCGTCGCGCTACGCGGAAGTGACGGCCGGCGACGTCGTCATCCTGCCCGCCTTCGGCGTCACCGTGGCCGAGATGGCGGAGCTCCGGGACCGCGGCTGCGTGCTCGTCGACACCACCTGCGGCAGCGTGCTCAACGTCTGGAAGAACGTCCACATCTACGCGCGCGACGGGTTCACGGCCGTCATCCACGGCAAGCACTATCACGAGGAGACGAAGGCGACCGCGTCCCAGGCCCTCACCCATTCCGGAGGCCACTACCTCTGCGTGCGGGACCGGAAGGAAGCGGACGTGGTCTGCGCCTTCATCCGCGGCGCGATCGGCGCCGACGTGATCCGCGCGCAGTTCGCTCATGCGGCCAGTCCCGGCTTCGATCCCGAGCGCGACCTCGCCCGCATCGGTCTCGCCAACCAGACGACGATGCTGATGAGCGAGAGCCTCGAGATCCAGGAGATGCTGCGCCGGGCCATGCTGGACCGGCACGGGGAGGCGGAGGCGGCGCGCCGGTTCCGGGCCATGGACACGATCTGCTCCGCCACCCAGGACCGCCAGGATGCCGTGCTGCGCATGCTGGACGAAGGCGGGCTCGACGTCATGGTCGTGATCGGCGGCTACAACAGCAGCAACACCCAGGCCCTCGCGCGCATCTGCGCGGCTCGCCTGCCGACGTACCACATCGACGGGGCGGACTGCGTCGCGGCGACGCTGCGCCACCGGCCCGTCGGCGCGCACGACGAGACCACGCCCGCGGACTGGCTGCCCGCGGGCGCGGTGCGGATCGGCCTCACGGCCGGCGCGTCGACCCCCAACAATGTGGTGGGGGAAGTCGTGCGGCGGCTGCTGGCGCTGAGGGGACGGACGGTCGAGGAGCTGGTCGGGTAACAACAACAACGAACAAACAACAGAAAACGGAAAAATTGAGGCTTGCCCCGCGGGCAGCTTGTCAACAGGGTCGGCCAGTTGGTCCTGCGCCCTCACGTCCCTGCGCGCCCTGGGATAGACTCGCTTTTTCGCGGAGGACGCGGATGCTGTTGCAGGGCAAGACAGGTCTCATCCTGGGGATCGCGA
>QHVP01000169.1:0-8860 GCA_003222295.1 Acidobacteriota bacterium
CGCCATGGAAGCCATCGCCGCCCTCGCCACCGAGATGGCGGACCGCGGCGGCTACGACATCCGCCTGGAAGCGGCGGCGGCCAAGGAATGGAACACCGACCGGACGTGGGAGATCGTGGACGACACGATGCAGATCCGCGGCGGGCGCGGCTACGAGACCGAGAAGAGCCTGAAAGAACGCGGCGAGCAGCCCATCGGCGTCGAGTGCATCATGCGCGACTACCGCATCAACAAGATCTTCGAGGGCTCCTCCGAGATCATGCACCTCTTCATGGCGCGCGAGATGGTGGACAAGCACCTCCAGGTCGCGGGAGCCATGATCGACCCCGACAAGCCGATGTCGGCCAAGCTGGCCGCCCTCCCGAAGATCGGCGCGTTCTACGCCGGCTGGTACCCGACGCGGTGGCTGGGCTGGGGACGCTGGCCGCGGTACTCGCAGTTCGGTGCCCTGGCCACCCACCTGCGTTTCGTGGAGCGGAGCGCCCGCAAGCTCGCCCGCGCCAGCTTCCACGGGATGCTCCGCTACCAGGCCAGGCTGCAGAACAAGCAGGCGTTCCTGTTCCGCCTGGTGGACGTGGCCAACGAGCTGTTCGCGATGTCGGCCACGGTCGCGCGCGCGCGCGCGCTGGCCGGGAAGCAGCGGCCGGAGGCGGCGCAGGCGCGGCACCTGGCCGACCTCTTCTGCCGCATCTCCCGCCGCCGTGTGCAGCGCCTCTTCGACGCGCTGTGGGACAACGACGACGTGCCGCTCTATCGCGCGGGCGTGGACGTCCTGGACGGACGGCACGAGTGGCTGGAGAAGGGGATCCTGGGACTGGGTACGCCGGAGGCTCCGCGCGGTCGCGAGGCTGCGGAAGCGGAGCCGAAGAAGGTCGCGGTCGGTGTTTCCTGATCCGACCGACCGTCAGCCCCTGAACACCTCGCGCCGCACCAGGGCGCGACGGAGCGATGGCGCGTACCCGAAGTTCTCGAAGCCCATCTCCTCGAGATCGGCGCCCGCGCGCCCGCAATCCGCGCAGCGGAAGCCTCCGACGAACTGGCGCTCGGGAGTGTGATGCCCGCGGAACAGGCAGGTCAGCCAGGCCAGCACGTCGTGCCTCATGGCAGTCGCATACGTGGCGGGAGAGCGCCACGGGCGTGACGCATATCACGGCCGACGGCGGACTCAGTGCGCCCGGCGTTCCTCCTGCCGCCGCTCGGGAGAGTCCGGGCGTGGAGACTGCCGACGCTGCGTGAGCCGGCGCAGGAAGGTCCGGGCGTGACGGAACGCGACCGCCAGCACCCCGGAGAGCGCGAGCCAGGCCAACCCCACCGCCAAGGCGAGGCCCACGACGATGGCGGCCATTGCGACGATCATGGTCCCGTCCTCAGGCCCAGTATGGCCCGCTCCCGGGCGAACAGGTGAGATTCACATCCGGAACAGGTAACTGACCTTCAGGAAGAACCCATCGCGGTCGCGCCGCAGCGCTCGGAACCGCAAACCCTCCGGCTCGGTCAACGTGCTGCCGTAGCCGGCGAAGACCACCGTGCCCGGGGTGGGCTGGTAGGAGAAGAGCCAGTCCACGCGGAATCGGTTGCGCTCGGACCGCACCGCGGGCACGTAGGTCCCGGTGGCGGGATCGCGAATCACGATGGGGAACTCGCTCCGGCCGTCGTCGCGCAGCGCGTCCTGGCGACTGGCGTCGTACTCCCCGACCACGCGGAAGAAGATCGCGCGCGAGAGCTGGTACTCGACCTTGAGGCGGGGAATGCGGCGGATACCGACGGTCGTCCCGTCACGGCGGTCGAAGGACTGGAGCTGGTACTGCGCGCCGACGCGGACCTGTTGCGTGGGGCGCCAGTCCGCGGTCAGGGTCAGGTACTTGATGTCCGCCGGCGACCACTCGAAGAAGTTCTCGTCGCGGCCCCAGATGTAGAAGAGGCTGCCGGAGAAAGTGGAGTACTCGGGCGTGCTCAGGGTGACGACGTAGTCGAGGTTGTCGAGGTGCGGGGTGCCGACGAAAGGGAGGATCGGGGTGCCGCTCCCCGGGGGCGCCGCCAACGCGTAGCCCTGGTAGAGCACGGGGTCGAAGGCGAAGCTCTCGATCAGGACGGAGGCGCCCGCCTTCCATCCCCCGCGCAAGGTCAGGTTGTTGTGGAAGTGCAGCTTCCTCTCGAGCATGGGGCCGGCGGCGAAATCGTGGTAACGCCAGATGCCGTCCAGCACGACGTCGGAGGAGAGGCTTTCCGAGAGGCCCTTCGGCGGCCCGAACAGCGTCACCCGATGATCGAGGTTCGCGTGGGCGATCCCCCCGCGGCTGATGAAGCCGCTCTCCGCGCGGAAGTCGGGATGCAGCCCGGTGAGGGCATGGCGGAGCCCGAAGCGCCGGCCGTTGCGCACGAGCACCGCCTGCCACAGGGGCGCCAGGCGCACGTCCGTCTCGCGCGTGCGGCTGAGCGCCCCCTGCACGTCGAGGGCATACAGCGACGCGAAGGCCAGATGCGCGTCCACCTCCGCCACCCGGTTGCTGGCCGCCCCCTCGATGCGGTCGGTATAGACGAGGCCCACGCGCGAGTGCGACCCCATGTCGCGCTGGAGGCGCACGATGCCGAAGAAGGGATGATCGCGACCGGTGGCCGACGTCTCTTCCCCGTCCACGGCCAGGAGGGCGGCCAGGCGCGTGCCCGCGACCTTCCCCGTGAGCTTGGCCGCCGCCACCGGCGCTGCCACCCGCCGCGTATAGATGAGGTTGTTGGGCGTGGTGAACTGCTCGATGCCTTCCAGGAAGAACGGCCGTTTCTCGGGAAAGAAGAGCGCCGTGCGCGGGTCGAACGTGAACTGGCTGGCATCGGCCTCGACTTGCGAGAAGTCCGGGTTCACGGTTCCGTTGAGCGTCAGGTTGGAGGTCACGCCCCAGCGCACGTTGCCGCCCACCTCGGGCCGGCTCGTGTCATAGCCCCACCCGGACGCAGAGGGGGCGCCGTCCGTCTTCGCGGTCACGACGGGATTGACGTCCAGGATGAGGCCCGGACGCAGGTCGGAGATGCCGGCGAGCGTTCCCGCCTGGGCGAGGAACGACGTCCCCGCACGGCGGGCCGGGGTCCAGCTGTCCTCGTGGCCGGTGCTCTGCACGCGCCGGATCACGCTGAGGCCCCAGTCCTGCTGCTGGGCCGCCTGGTAGCGCAGGCTCTTGAACGGGATGCGCACTTCGACCTCGTATCCCTCCGGGGTCAGCCGGCCCTTGGAGTCGAAGACGAAGTCGGGGCTGAGATCGGGCTGCTCGCGCCCGGTGGAGAGACCGGAGAACCCGCCGCTCTGGGTCCGCGTGCCTTCCACCAGCGCGCCGTCGGCCTGGACGCCGAGCGGGTTGACGATGAAGACCGTGGCCTGCCGTCCGTCGTGGAAGGTGTCCAGGAAGATCTCGATCGCGTCCTCGGCGTCGAGGCGGTCGCGATTGGCCAGGCTGGCGCGGACCGTCCCCGCTTCGGCCTGGGCGCGGATGCCGAAATGGATGGCGGACGGCGAGTACCACACGAGCACTTCGGTCGCGTTCTCGGCCGGCCGCCCATCCACCGGCGCGTACTGGGAGAACCCGACGAGGCGCGCCGCTCGCTCCCAGGCCGCCTCGCTGAGGATCCCATCCACCTTCACCTGTTCCTCGATCCGCGGGATCTCCACGCGGACCTGGCTCTCCCGCCCGCTGTACGGAGGCGGCGCCTCCGCGGCGGCGGGTGCCACGAGGCTGAGGAGGAGAGGCAGGATCATGGGCGAAGGGGACACGATCTCCGGCTCGCGCGCCGTGGGCCGGATTGGAAGGTGGCGGCGGCGGAGTGGCGGCCGATCGAGCCGATGGCCTACTTCCCGGCGGGCACGAACTTGAGGGCCGCGGAGTTCATGCAGTAACGGAGGCCCGTCGGCTTCGGCCCGTCGTCGAAGACGTGACCGAGGTGGCCTCCACAGCGCGAGCAGACGATCTCGGTTCTCCGCGAGAAGAACGAGTTGTCGGCGTGCTCTTCGACCGCCTTCTTCGAGATCGGCTCCCAGAAGCTCGGCCAGCCCGTCCCCGACTCGAACTTGGTTTCGGAGCTGAAGAGCTCCTGGCCGCAGCCGGCGCAGACGTAGACGCCCTTGGCGTGGTTGTTCCAGGTCTCGCCGGTGAAGGCCCGCTCGGTGCCCTTCTCCCGAAGCACCTTGTACTGCATGGGAGTCAGTATCTGCTTCCATTCGGAATCGGGAACGGCCCTCCACTCCGCATCCGACCTGACCGTGCTGCTCATGTTCCCTTTCACTCCCCCGCCATCCTTCGCCCCCCCGCGCTCGGACGCGGCCACTCGGCAGGCCAGCCCGGCGCCCAGGGAGGCGAGGCCGATGAGGACGTCGCGACGTGTCTGCATCCGGTAATTTTACCATGCCGTCGTTTCCACTGGGTCGTCACCTTCGCCACCCTGGGCTTTCTCTCCGTTTGTACGATCCTGATCACGCTCTTCTCCGGGGTGGGACGCCGGCCGCCCGCCATTCGCATCGGTGCCGCCCCGCCCGTGCGTTCTCCCGAGTTCCTGGCCGCGGTCGCCGGGACGGCGGGCTCGCCCGTGCGCGCGGGCGGCACCGTCGAGCTCCTCAACAACGGTGCGGCCTTCTTTCCGGCGCTGGTGAAGGACCTCCGCGCCGCGCAGCACACGATCCATTTCTCCGTCTACATCTGGGAGCCCGGGGAAGCGAGCGACCAGGTGTTCGCCGCCCTCATCGAGCGCGCGCGGGCAGGGGTGAGAGTGCGAGTGCTGCTCGATGGCCTCGGCGGGATCAAGGCGCCCCACAAGGACGTGGCGGCGCTCAAGGCCGCCGGCGGTAAGGTCGAGACGTTTCGCGCGCCCCGCTTCGGCAAGCTGACCCGGTTCTACAAGCGCGATCATCGCCGGTCGATCGTGATGGACGGTCGCGTCGCCTACACGGGCGGAATGGCGGTCTCCGATAAGTGGGCCGGTAACGCCGACACCGAAGCGCACTGGCGCGACACCATGGTGCGCGTCACGGGTCCGCTCGCGGCCACGGTGCAGTCCGCGTTCGTGGCCCCCTGGGCGCAGACCTCAGGCGAGCTGCTCTCGGGACCCGAGATATTCCCGCCCGACGTCGCCGGCGCCGTCGACGCCGCTCCCCAGCCGCGGGCCGAGCCCGTGACCCTCCATACCGGCCTGGCCAGCGCACCCTCCAGCGAGGACCATCCGCTGCGCCTGTTCTTCATCCAGTCGTTCGTCTCGGCGCAGCGGAAGCTCTACATCACGACACCGTACTTCGTACCGGACGCAGCGACCCGGAAGGTCGTCGCCGATCGGGCGCGGGCGGGCGCCGACGTGCGCATCCTCCTACCCGACGAGCACACCGACGCCATGCCCATCCGCCTCGCCAGCCACGCCTACTTCGAGGAGCTGCTGGCCGCGGGGGTGAAGGTCTACGAGTACCAGCCGACGATGATGCACACGAAGGGAGTCGTCGTGGACGGGGCCTGGTCGGTCGTGGGCTCCGCCAACATGGACATCCGGTCGAAGGAGCTCAACAACGAGAACGTCCTCGGCATCCTCGACGAGGGCTTCGCGCGCGAGATGGAGGCGACGTTCTTCGAAGACCTGAAGAAGTCGCAGGAGATCCGCCTCGAGGAGTGGCGCCGTCGCGGGTGGTGGGAGAAGGCGAAGGAGCGGGTGGCGGTGTTGTTCGCGGAGCAGTATTGACGTTCCTTCCTAGCCCCGGTTCGCGATCGGCAGCCCGGTCAGGACGGAAACGACGATGGCCACGGCGCTCAGGAGCAGGCACACGAGCGCGACGAGCGTATGCACGCCGCGCTCGGGCCGAAGGGGGTCGAGCCAGTAGGACGCGACATAACCCCCCGCCAATCCGCCGAGATGAGCCCAGTTGTCGATGCGAGGCACCAGGAACCCGAAGACCAGGCCAGTGAGGATCCAGCGCGTGGCCAGCTCCCTCAGATGGGCGCTGCCGCCCCGGTAGCCGTAATGCAGGACGGCGCCGAGCAGGCCGAAGATCCCGGCGGAAGCGCCGACCGTCCAAAGCCCTCCATGCAGGAAGCCCGGCAGGAACGTGAGGTACGCGCCGGCGAAGCTGCTGGCCAGGAAGCCGACGGCTCCCGCCACGAAATAGATGATGAACGTGCGTGCGCTGCCGTAGAGGTGGGAGACCGCCGGCCCGAGATCCCGCACGGACATCATGTTGAACACGATGTGCAGCACGCCGCCATGCAGCCAGGACGCGCTCAGCACCGTCCACCATCGCCCATAGCCGAAGACGGGAGCGGCGCCGCTGGCCCCGAGGACGAAGAGGCTCTTGAGGCCTGGAGAGAGCATCGACAAGATCCGATCGGCACGAACAGGTCGTCCAGCCCGTGCTGGCGCAGGAGCGCGGTCAAGCCGAAGAGGCCGGGCCGGGCGCGCCCGCAGCCGAGACACTTCGCGTCGTTGACCCCGACGAGCATCCCGCACGAAGGGCACAGCGTCGAACCCGTCCGCGAGCGCCCGAACATCCGCCCATCTTACATAATAGGAACGGCGATGCCCCGCGAGAAACCCCAGACGGGCGGCGAGGTCCTCGAGAAGCCCAAGGAGAAGACCAAGCGGCCGGAGATGTTCAAGGTCGTCCTGCTCAACGACGACTACACCACGATGGAGTTCGTGGTGCTCGTCCTGCAGCAGGTCTTCAACAAGCCGGAGCCCGAGGCCTATCGCATCATGATGAAGGTCCACGTAGAGGGCCGCGGAGTGTGCGGGGCGTACACCTACGAGATCGCGGAGACGAAGGTCTCGACCGTCCATGAGATGGCCGAGGAGAACGGGTTCCCGCTGCGGGCGACCATCGAGGAGGGCTGACCGCAGCACATGAAGGCTCGCGGCTGCCTGATCGCGATCGGCGTGGTCCTCGCCGTCGTGGGGGCAGTAGTGGCGCTGTTCGGGCCGGGCGCCCTGCGCCGCGCGCGCAGCATGTACGCGCCGATCTCCCGGATGAAGGCCGAGCAGACGGAGTTCGAGGCCTGGGTGCGGCAGAAAGGCTGGAGCGAGCCGGCGGCGCCCGCGCTCAGCGCGGAGGAGCTGGACGCCTTCCTCGCCCTGCGCAGCGACCTCCGCCGCCTCGAAGGCAAGGGCGACGAGCTGCGGCGCCGCGGAGCCGCCCGCGGCGAGAGGGCCCGCCTCCGGGACGTGCCCACCCTGATGGAAGGCGTGGGGGGCCTCCTCGGGGAGCGCTTCGCGGCCTTCCGGAAGCACGACATCGCACCCGCCGAATACGACTACCTCGAGAACCTCGTGTACGTCACCTGGCTCGGGGGCATCGCCGCGGAGGGAGACGATCCCGCGGCGCGCGAGCGGGCCGCCCTCGAGATCGACCAGGCGGCGGCGCGCGAGGGCGCGGGCCCCGTGCGAACCCGCCTGCAGCAGGTGGCGGGGGGACTGCGGAGCCACTCGCCCGCCGCCCCCCCGGGGATACCGGAGGAGGTCCACCGTCTCCTCCTGCTTCGGGTCGCGGAGATCGAGGCCCAGCCCCGGGGACACGTGGCGTCGCGGCTGCCTCGCATGCGCGCCGAGCCGGAAACACCGGCGCCGGCAACTTCGCCCTGACCGCGCCCCCGCCGCGAGCGCGCGCGCTACACTGGACGAACACCTGGAGGTCACTATGGATCGGTGGCTGGGGCGTCATGCCGAGCGCATCTACACGCTGCTGCGCATCGTCGCCGGGATCCTCTTCGCCTGCCACGGCGCGCAGAAGCTCTTCGGGGCGCTGGGCGGGACGGCCATGACGTCGAACCCGATGATGCTGGCGGCCGGCATCATCGAGTTCGGGGGCGGGCTCCTGATCGCGGTCGGCCTGCTCACGAGCTGGGCCGCCTTCATCGCCAGCGGCGAGATGGCCGTGGGCTACTTCATGGTCCACGCCAAGGGCGGCTTCTGGCCCATCCTCAACAAGGGCGAGCTGGCCGTCGTCTACTGCTTCCTGTTCCTGTACATCGCCGCCCGCGGCGCGGGCCCCTACAGCGCGGATGCGGCGATGCGGAGGCCCTGATCGCGGCCGCTACTCCAGGAGGTCCGGCGCGCGCGTCGTGACCAGGGCCACCGCCGCCGAGGGGGCCGGGCGCGGCAAGAGGCCGAGCCCGGTCATGTACAGGGCGAGGGTGGCGAAGGCCACGTAGCCGGCCAGCGGCGCCGTCGCCTCGCCCGCGATCGGCCGCGAGGACGCGCCTTCGAGGAGCACGGTGAGAAGGCGGCGCGTCCAGCCCGCCTGGGGATCGGCCAGCGCGGCCAGGGCCACGTAACGCACGACGTAGGCCCAGCCGAAGACGACGAGCAGGCTGCGCAGCAGCCGGGTGCGGTCGGGTTGCGCGGCCAGCGTGTTCCAGAGGAGGAACAGGAAGAAGAGATTGAAGATGAGGCGCAGGACCCCGGCGTCCGGGGTGAGGCAGGTGAACAGCTGCGCGCTCGCCGCGAACAGGCTCAGCAGGACGACGACCCCGTTCGCGTTCTCGAGCCCCGTGCGGTGATCGCCGAGGAGGCCGGACGGCACGAGCAGTCCGGCCCGCGCCATCACGCCGAGCAGGAGCACGGCCAGCACGAGCGTGATGAGGGGCGGAGGCACGAAGCTCATCGCCCCCCCGTCCGGCGAGACGCGCAGGCCGCCCGCGCCGGCCACGGTCAGGAAGAGGGCGGGGAGGACGAACGCCTCGCGCGCGGGCGGGAGGGGGCGTGTCACTTGCGCTCCGCGAAGACCTTCATGGGACTGAGGTCGGACAGCTCGCGCGCCAGCCCCCGCTGAAGCTCCGCCCGCAGCTCGTCCGCGGTATGCATCTGCAGGTTCGGGTCGGCGACCACGAGGCGCCCGCCGGGAGCGCGC
>QHVP01000169.1:8917-9890 GCA_003222295.1 Acidobacteriota bacterium
GAAGCTGTACGCGATGTAGAACTGGGTCGGCGCGTCCTGCCGCGCGGGGTCGGCCCGCTCGAAGGCGGCCCGGGCCTCGATGAACTGGTCGGCGCGGAAGAAGCGCAGGCCTTCCTGGAAGTTCACGGGGTCCACGCGGTAGGCCCCGACGGAAGCGGCCACCCCGCCCGCGAGCTGCTGCACCGTCCTCGGCTGGCGGGCGTACACGGAGACGATGAAGGCCGCGTAGGCGGCCGCGAAGACGAGGCCCGCCACGCGCACCAGGACCTCTCTCACGGGGCCCATGGTAGCGCGGGTAAGATAGAGTCATGTTCAGCCGGACCGTCGAACGCGTCCTCAACGCCGCCGCCCGGGAGGCGGTCTCCCGGCGCCATGCCCACCTGACCCTGGAGCATCTCCTCTTCGCGATCCTCAACGAGACGAGCGGGGACAAGATCCTGCGCGCGGCCGGCGCCAATACCGAGAAGATCAAGACCGACCTCGACACGTTCCTCGACGAGCACCTCGAGAACCTGCCCCTCGGGGCCAAGCGCCCGCCCGATCAGACCCTCGCCTTCCGCCGCGTCCTGCAGACGGCCGTCCTGCACGTGCAGAGCGCGGGAAAGACGGAGGCGGACGTGGGCGACATCCTGGCCGCGCTGCTGGCCCAGGGACGCTCCCACGCCGTCGACCTCCTGACCGGCCAGGGGGTGAGCCGGCTCGACATCCTCAACTACATCTCCCACGGGATCTCGAAGGTGCCCGGTGACGCGGCGGAGCCGGAGATCGCGGCGGGAGGCGCCGGCGAAGAAGGCGTGGCCACCGCGCGTGATCCCCTCGGCGCGTACTGCGTGAACCTCACCGAGCGCGGCCGGCAGGGGAAGCTGGACCCGCTGATCGGGCGGCTGCCGGAGCTGCAGCGCGCGCTCGAGATCCTGGCCCGGCGCCGCAAGAACAACCCCGTCTTCGTGGGCGACCCCGGCGTGGGCAAGAC
>QHVP01000167.1 GCA_003222295.1 Acidobacteriota bacterium
CGGCGTCGAGGCGGCCGGCGGGCAGCTCCCAGAGGGCGTCGTCGACGGGATAGCGGTACTGGCGGACGAGGACGATCCGCCCGTCGTCCTGGATCGCGAGGACGGCGACCGAGCCGGCATGGCGCACGACCTCGCGTGTCGTGCGGACTCCGCCGGGCTCCTCGACCTCGTCGAGGTCGAGGGAAAGGACCTTGCCCGTATAGACGCGGCGCGACGAAAGGCGGCGAGCGCCGCTGGTCATGCTCCTAGCGTACCGTGAGAGCCACGTTGTCGAGGAGGACGGTTCCACCTTCCGCGACGAGGCGGATCTCCTTGAGGCGCGCCGCCCGCGGCCGCAGCGCGAGCAGGTCTCCCGTCCAGGGGGTCCAGGCGCCGGGGGCGTCGCCGGCGGTCACCTCGAGCGTCGAGGTGCGCCTCTTGCCGGTCGCGTCGTCGTAGGCGACCAGCACGCGCAGGCGGCCTTCGCCGGCCGCGACCTTGTAGTCGAGGCTCAGGGTGGCGGCGGGCGCAGCCTGGACGTCCACGCCGATCGGCTGGGAGAGCGTCGTGGCCGCGCCGGTGGCGGCGGCCTGGAAGACGCGGCCGCGCCGAGCATCGGGGGCGACCACGCCTTTACCGTCGACCGTCCAGGGATCGAGACCCGATTCGAACGAGCCGTTGCGCAGGGGCAGGGCCAGGCCCGCGGACGAGGCGAGGCCGTCCTGCGCCCGCACCTGGGCGGGCGCCTTGGCCGCGACGGGCGCGGGGTCCTTGCGCGGGGCCGCGGCCGACGGACGTGGACGCGGAGCGGCGGGCGCGTTGGGAGCGACGGCGGCCGGGGGCGCGGTGGCTGCGGGAGGCGCTTCCGCCTCCGCCCGGCGCGCGGCCCGCGCTCCGCCCCGCTTGTCCCGCGCCTCGCGCCACTGGCGTGTCTCGTCCGTGTACCGCTGGGCGTTGGCCGCGTACTGGAGGCTCACCTCGATCCGCTGCAGGGGCTCCGCGAAGTACTTCTCGCCGGGATCGAGGGCGAGCGCCTTCTTGTAGAAGTCCTGCGCCTGCGCGAGCTCGGTCCGATGCTCCGGGCCGTCGATGGGCAGCGCGTAGGCGAGCGCCTCGTGGGCCACGCCGATGTTGTGCATCCGGGCCGCTTCCTTGTCGCCCTTGAACGGCTTCCGGTCCACTCAGTTGCCCAGCGCTTCCTTCCAGAGGCCGCCCTGGGCCAGGCGGTTGCCGTCCTTGAGATCTCCATCCGAGGCCAGGAGCGCTTCGACCGGATCGGGAGAGAAAGTCACGGTGGCGGCCGCGTGCTGGCCGGCAAGCTCGACCAGGTAATGCTCGAGCGACGACTCGGAAGAGGCCTGCTCGGGGATGCGGACCTCGCCCTTGAACTCGTCCTGGTAGGCGGCGCCCGCGTCCGCGTTGCGCGGGCCGGAAAGAGTCGCGGCCTCGACGTGAGCGCCGATGCGTCCGTGCGCGGTGCGCACCCGCACCGGCTCGCTCTTGTTCCCGTACACGTCCTTCGTCACGTAGCGGTTCTTCTTGGCGTCCCATTCCTGGCGCTCGCCCGTCTTGACGTAGTGGGTCTCGTAGATCACGTTGTCGTTGACGCGGGCTTCGAAGTCGTCGACGCTGATGCGCACCACGCTGTCCGCGCCCCCTTTCACCAGCCGCCGGGACCGGTCCGCGGAGAGGGCGTCCTCCACGCGCTGCCGGATGCTGTCGAGCTGGCGGTCGGAGACGGCGCGCGCATGCCCGGCCACCTCCACCGTGACCGTCTCGCCGACGAGGACGATCTCCGGCGGCCGCGTGCGCTTGAGCGTGACCTTCGTCTTGCTGATGCCGAACTTCGCCTCGGCACTGCTGGCTAAACCCGACGGGCCCGCCGTGCTTTCAGAGGTGGCGGCCGAGCAGCTCGAAGCGCGGCGCTACGAGATCGTCTTCCGGAAGGCGCGGGTCG
Source organism: Acidobacteriota bacterium (assembly GCA_003222295.1). GTDB lineage: Bacteria > Acidobacteriota > Vicinamibacteria > Fen-336 > Fen-336 > AA29. The sequence continues at coordinate 1,937 of QHVP01000167.1, forward strand.
AGCCGGCCACGAGCACGGTGGCGATGACGAGGAGGGCGGCCACGTTGGGCCAGAGGTCGCGTAGGCCCGCCCCCCGGATGATGATGCCCCGGGACATGGCGATGAAGTGCGTGGCCGGAAGCACCTTGGCCAGGACGCGCAGCGGCGCGGGCAGCGACGCGAGCGGGAAGATGTAACCGGAGAGCATGATCGACGGCAGCAGGAACATCTGCGCGATCTGGATGCCCTCCATCTGCGTGTTCGACCAGGAGGAGATGAGGAGCCCGAGCGAGAGCAGGGCGAACAGGTAGACGATCGACAGGGCGAGCAGGAGCGGCACGCTGCCGTGGATGGGGACGCGGAACACCGTGGTCATGAGGGCGAGGATCATGAGGAGCTGTACGAAGCCGAGCGCGAGGTAGGGCAGCAGCTTGCCCAGGACGACGGCCACCGGCGAGACGGGTGTGACCATGAGCTGCTCCAGGGTGCCGCGCTCCTTTTCCCGCACGATCGAGAACGTGGCCAGCAGCGTGCCCGAGAACGTCAGCAGGATGGCCACCAACCCGGGGATGAGGAGGTTCGCGGTGCGGGAATCGGGGTTGAAGAGGAGCCGCGGGAAGACCTGCAGCGGCATGTCCGTCCCGCCCGTCCGCCGGCGCATCTCGTCGAGCGACTTGAAGAGGGCGACGCCGTTCGCGGCGGCCAGGGTCTGGGAGGAGACGGTGGAGTCGCTGCCGTCGATGAGGACGAGGAAGTCCGCCGGTCTCTGGTCGAGGCGCTTGCGCGCGAAGTCGGGGGGCACCTCGATGCCGACGGAAGCGCGGCCGGACACGATCTCGGCCCGCAGCGCCTCGCGCGATCCCACGAACCGCTTCACGTCGAAATAACTGGTGTTCTCGAAGTCGCGGATGAGGGCGCGGCTCTCCGCCGTCCGGCTCTGGTCGAACACGGTGGTGGGGACGTGGCTGACGTTGGTGTCGATGAGGCCGAAGAGGACGAGCTGGAAGACGGGGACGGCGAGGGCAAAGCGCAGCGTGCCCTTGTCGCGGCCCATCTGCAGCGCTTCCTTGCGCAGGACGGCGGAGAACCCCCTCATGCCGCCGCTCCCGCCGCGGCGCGGCGCTCGGACTGGATCTTGGTCAGGCGCACGAACACGTCTTCGAGCGTGGGCTCGATGGGACGCACCTTGACGGCCACCCCGGCCGCGCTCTCCAGGTCTCTGGCGATACGGGCGTCGGTCACGTCTCCGCGCACCAGGAGATGGAGCGCGTTGCCGAAGATGGTCAGGTCTTCCACGTAGGGCAGCTCGCGCGCCCGCCCCATGACGGCGGCCGCGCCGTGCTCGCAGTCCGCCTCCACGCGCCGCGTGCCCTCGGGGGTCACTTCGGGCAGGCGGGTCAGCTCCGACGGCTTTCCCGACACCAGCAGGCGCGAGAGATAGAGGTAGCCCACGGTGCCGCAGCGCTCCGCCTCGTCCATGTAGTGCGTGGTCACGACCAGGGTCACTCCGCGCGCGGCCAGCTCGAAGAGCAGGTTCCACAGCTCGCGGCGCGCGACGGGGTCGATGCCAGCGGTGGGCTCGTCCAGGAACAGAAC
>QHVP01000168.1:0-1251 GCA_003222295.1 Acidobacteriota bacterium
ACCTGGGTGGTGGACGACATCGAGGAGCTGCGGCGGCTGATGCGGTTCGAGCTCTACGGCGTCGGCTCCAACCGGCCGGGCGAGATGCTGGAGGCGCTCCAGTCGCTCTGAGGCGCGCGCGGCGGCGCCTACCCGTGCAGGGGATGCACGACCAGGTCGGAGGGGAGCTTGGGATGGAAGAACGTGCTCTTCGCGGGCATGGATGCGCGCGCGTCCGCGACGTCCACGATCTGCGCCACCGGCGTCGGACGCATGATCACGGCCAGCTTGCACTTCCCGGCCTTCAGCTCCTCCTCGACCTCGCGCATCGAGTGGGCATACCGCACGGCGTCCTCGGGCACGTTCAGGAGGCGCGACAGCACGGCCTGGTGCAGGAAGAAGGTGTCGAGCGCGCGCAGGCTGGGCGGCGCGTCCGCGGGCAGCAGCGCGCCCGCTCCCGCCCGCGCCTGGGCCACGAGGCCGGCCCCGCTCGGGTCCACGAGGCCGAAGGCGTACGCCGCCTTCGACTGCGCGGCCTTCTTCGCGGCGGCGGCCGCTCCCTTCACGTCACTGAGGTCGAAGTGCGCGCGCAAGGCCCGGCCTGCCTCCTCGATCGAAGGCCCGCGGTCCAGGAGCCGGTGATAAGGCAGCACGACCAGCCCCGGCGCCTCCATGGGCGTGAAATAGCCGAGGGTCCAGGCCGCCTCCGGGCCCACTTCGCGGTGATAACGCTGGGCGGTGGCCCAGCGGTGGTGGCCGTCGGCGATGTACGCCTTCTCGGATCCGATCGCGCTCTGCAGAGCGGAGACGGCGGCGCCGTCGCGGATGCGCCAGACGCGGTGGACGACACCCCCGTCGTCGGTGTACTGGAAATCGGGCGGAGTGCGGGCGGTGGCTTCCGCCTGCTTCTGGAAAGACCCCTGGCGGTCGGAGAACATCAGGAAGATGGGGCTGAAGTTCGCGCGCGTGGCCTTGAGAAGCTTGTAGCGGTCCTCCTTCGCGGCCTGGCGGGTGTGCTCGTGCGGCAGCACGCGCCCGCGCGCGTCGTCCTCCACGCGGAAGCGCGCGAGCAGGCCGTAGCGCTCGTGCGGGCGTCCTTCGACCTCGAAGGCCTGCTCCACGAGGTAGAGGGCCGGCTCGTCATCGGGAGCGAGCAGGCCCGCGGCCACCCAGCCCCGGAAGGTCGCGCCGGCCTCGTCGTAGGCGCCGTCTCCCGCCGTCCGGTTCAGCACCACGCGCACGATGTTGCGCGGATCCCGCGCGTACAGCTCC
>QHVP01000168.1:1420-7121 GCA_003222295.1 Acidobacteriota bacterium
GCGCTTGCCGTTGATGTAGCTGCCGTTGCGGCTCTTGAGGTCCACGATCACGTAGCCTTCCGGCGACCGGTCGATGCGCGCGTGGAAGGAGGAGACCTTCGGGTCGGAGATCACGATGTCGTTGTTCCGATGGCGTCCGATGGTGTAGGCGTCGCGGGTGAGGGGGAAGGACGTCTCGCCCTCGCCGGTGACGAGCACGAGGCGGGAAGACACCACCTGCTTGCGGTTGGACATGTACGGTCCGGCCTTGGGGGAGACGATCTCCTTGGTGTCGTCGCCTTCCGCCTTGGGCGGGCGCGTGCCGCTGTCCTGGAACTGCACGGACACCCCGGAGGCGGGGATGGGGACGGCCTTGCCGTCCTGGAACTTGCTCGTCGAGATGCCGCCCGGCTCGGCGACCGGAACCGGCGTCTCGTCCTCCGGCGGGTTCACGACGGCCACGAACTTGGCCTTCACGAGGTGGTGCAGGATCTGGAGCGTGGAGAGCTCGTCGGCATTGCCGGCCAGACGGCAGATCTCGCTCAAGCTGCGACGCCCGTCGACCAGGAAGTAGACCTTCCATTCGTCGGGGGTCATGGTGACGCTGTGCTTGACCCGCTCCGGATTCGTCACTGCCTCCACCGACATCTTGAGGTCGGGGAACACCTCGGAGAGCCGGCTGCGCTCGTCGAGGCGGCGGCTGCCCTCCATGAGCAGGTTCTGCAGGTCCATCTCCAGCGTGACCGCGGTGGCGGGCGGCGGCACCTTCTCCCAGAACGTGAACAGGCCTTCGCGCCAGGTGAAGGTGTCGAAGATGACCTCGGAGACCTGGACCTTCAGGAAGGACGCCAGCTCCTGCTCGCTGACGAGCTTGTCGGCCAGGAGAGCGCTGCCGATGCGCCAGCGGCCGGAGCGCGGCTTGTTGACCGCGCGGTCGATGGTGTCCGCGCTGACCTTGCGCAGCCGCACGAGCATCGCCCCCAGGTGCAGATCCTCCTTGGTGGACGAGGCGTAGACGGGGTTGCCGTCGCGGAAGAAGAGCTTGGTCTCCTGGTCGAGCTTCTCCAGCGCGAGGACGCCCGTCCGGCGGCCCATGTTGAGGAAGGTCAGCACGTCCGGCACGTCCAGCCGCCCGAGGTCGCCCTCGAGGATCTTGTGCATGGCCCCTTTTGGGCGGATTCTAGCATCCGGGTGCCTGTGCTATTGTGATATCCCCCGCCGCACGGGGACCCACGCGAAGCTCCATCTTGCCGTCCCTCAGGCGCGCTTCCTCGGTTGGAGGAGAGCATGACCACGTTCAAGGAGATGATCGGCCGCGTCCGCTCGCAGATCCGCGAGATCTCGCACGCCGACGCGCGCGCCCGCGCCGGAGAGGCGGTCGTGATCGACGTGCGCGAGGCCGACGAGTGGGCCCAGGGCCACGTCCCCGGCGCCGTCTTCGTTCCCCGCGGCTTCCTCGAGCCCCGGATCGAGGACAAGGTCCCGGACCGGGGCCAGGAGGTCATCCTCTATTGCGCGGGTGGCACCCGCTCCGCGCTGGCCGCGCGGAGCCTGCAAGACCTCGGCTACACGAACGTGTCCTCGATGGCGGGCGGGTTCGGCAAATGGAAGGAGGCCGGCTTCCCGATCCAGATGCCGGTGACCCTGACCCCGGAACAGAAGCAGCGCTACAGCCGCCATCTCCTCGTCCCCGAAGTCGGGGAGGCGGGGCAGGCGAAGCTGCTGGCGTCGAAGGCGCTGCTGGTGGGCGCGGGCGGCCTGGGGTCGCCGGCCGGCCTCTACCTGGCCGCGGCCGGCGTGGGCACCATCGGCGTCATCGACTCCGACGTGGTGGACCTCTCGAACCTGCAGCGGCAGATCCTGCACACCAACGATTCCGTCGGCAAGCCGAAGACGGAGTCCGCGGAGCGGACGCTGCGCTCGCTGAACCCCGACGTGAAGGTCATCCGGCACGACCTGCGCCTCGACTCCAGCAACGTCATGGACGTGATCGCGCCCTACGACGTCATCCTCGACGGATCCGACAACTTCAGCACCAAGTACCTCGTCAACGACGCGGCGGTGCTCGCGAACAAGCCGAACCTCTACGGTTCGATCTTCCGCTTCGACGGCCAGGTCTCGACGTTCGTGCCGCGCCGGGGCCCGTGCTACCGCTGCCTCTTCCCGGAGCCGACGCCGACGGAGCTGGCCCCGTCCTGCGACGAGGCGGGCGTCCTCGGAGTCCTCCCCGGGATCATCGGCGTGGTGCAGGCCACGGAGGCGGTCAAGCTGATCCTGGGCAAGGGCCGGACGCTCGTCGGCCGGCTGCTCACCTACGACGCGCTCGAGATGTCGTTCCAGGAGTACAAGGTGCGCCGCGATCCCGACTGCGCGGTCTGCGGCGACCATCCGACCATCCGCGAAGTCACCGACCTCGAATGGTCGTGCCACTTCGAGCCGCGGGCGCCGCGCCCCGCGGCCGTTTCGTGAGCCTGGTCCTGACCGCCGTCCCCGTCCTCGAGTCGATCCTGGACGCGATCGGGAACACGCCTCTCCTGCGGCTGGGGCTGGCCGGGCTTCCTCCCGGCGCCGAGGTCTGGGGCAAGTGCGAATGGTTCAACCCGGGCGGCTCGGTCAAGGACCGCACGGCCCTGTCCCTGGTGACGGAGGGCGAGAAGAGCGGCGCGCTCACGCGAGGCAAGGTGATCGCCGATTCATCCTCCGGCAACACCGCGGTCGGCCTGGCCCTCGTCGGGCGCGCGAAGGGATACGCGGTCGAGCTGTACATGCCCGGAAGCGTCAACCCCGAGCGGCAGGCGCTGTGCCGGGCCTACGGGGCGCAGATCGTGTTCACCGATCCCCTGCTCGGCTCCGACGGCGCGCTGGAGGAGGTGCGGCGCCGCGTCGCCAAAGATCCCGGCCGCTACTTCTACGCCGACCAGTACCGCAGCCCGGCCAACCCGCTCGCGCACTACCGCACGACGGGCCCGGAGATCTGGGAGCAGACGGGCGGGCGGGTCACGCACTTCGTGGCCGGACTGGGCACCACGGGCACGATCGTGGGCACCGCGCGCTACCTGCACCAGAAGAGCCGCCGCGTACGCGTGGTGGCCGTGGAGCCGGACCACGAGATGCACGGCCTGGAAGGGCTCAAGCATCTGCCCAGCGCCATCGTGCCCGAGATCTACGATCCTCGCGCTCACGACGACAAGGTCACGGCCTCGACCGAAGCCGCCTACGCGATGTGCGCGCAGGTTCTCCACGATCACGGCCTGCTCGTCGGGCATTCGGCGGGCGCGGCGCTGTCGGCCGCGCGCGAGGTCGCGAAGCGCGCGGCCCGCGCCTTGAAGATCCCGCGCCCGGAGGCGGACGCCATCGCCGCCCACGCGCGGTCGGGCTACCCGCACGAGGTCTGCGGCGTGCTGGTGGGCACGGCGCGCGACGCCGCGGTGCGGGTGGCGCGGGCGGTGTCGGTGGCCAACCGGGAGACGGAGCGGCCGGCCGTGCGCTATCAGATCGCGCCCGAGGACCTCATCGCCGTGCAGCGCTCCGTGCGCGCGGAAGGCCTCGACATCGTGGGCTACTACCACAGCCATCCGGACCATCCGGCGCGCCCGTCCGAGACGGACCGGCGCATCGCGGCGGAGGGCCTGTCCGACGGCGTGGTGCACGTCGTCTGCGGGGTGGCGGGAGGCCGCGACACCGTCGCCACCGCCTGGGTCTTCCGCGATGCCGCTCAGGCGTTCGAGGAGGAGCCTTTCGACATCGAGTAGGCCAGGTCGGTCAAACGGACGGGAACGGAGACGGAGACGGGAGACGGAGACGGGAACCGAAGGGTACGTAGAGCCCGGCGGCGCGCGGAGCGCGGCGACGGGCGAGGGGGGTTTAAGGGGGGGTCGCGAGCGCCCATCGCGGGTGATGCGCGAGTGCCCCCCCTGAGATCAAAGAAAGGAACATCATGCCGGTGAAAGTGCAGATCCCATCGACGCCCTGGAGGGCAGGTACAAGGGCGTGAAGTCCCGCCTCTGTGACGAGGACGGCCGGTTGCGCAGCTACGTCCGCGTGTTCGTGAACGGCGAGGACGCCCGAGGTCTGGGCGACGCCAAGGCGCCCCTCAAGCCGGGCGACAGCGTCTCGATCGTGCCCGCGATCGCGGGGGGGCGGTAGGAGCCGGCAGCGCTGAGCGGCTCGTCATCGTAGCGCGCGATCGGCACTCGACGTCGTGGACGCGAACGTCGCGGCGTTCGTTCCGAGTGAGGCAGGTCGCGACGGCTCGCACTTCGCTGCCGCGCGACCTGCCTCGCGGTGGTTACGACCTAGGTGAAGAAAACCCCGTTCCGCTCGCGTCCGATCTGGGCGAAGTGGCTGACCGTCGTCGCCGCGGGATCGGAGACGAACCGGAAGCCGTTGCGGGCCGGGCTGGGCGGACAGGTCCGGGCCGGCGTGGGTGGTGTCGTTGCCGTCACCTCGATCGTAGCGGCGTCTTCAAAGTAGTTTCCACGGAACCCGTCGGCGCAGTCCGTCCACGACCTCGTGTTCGTGGTCCCGCTCCACTTGATCTTCAGCGAGTTGATGATCGAATTGACGTGTCCCATGGGGTGGAAGGAGTTGAGCGAGTTCGGGATGGTGAAACCGTCGAAAACCAGAACGTTCTTCACACGGAGCACCGCCTCTTCGTCGTCGTCCAGATCGACGTCGACGCTTTCGGGCGGGATCGCAGCGTTCCACATGACGCCGCTCGGACTGACGCCGGGGTCCCACGAGTGCGGGCCCAACGGGCTCGCGGCCGGTAGGCTATCCAGTCAGATGAACGCGAAGGCACCCCTGTGGACCCGGCCGTCGATGCCGACGAATTTCCCGACGGCGAAGCGCATGTCCGTGTGGAACCCATAGGGAGCGCTTACCCCGGTCGTGCTGTCCGTGCCGGTGCCCGTCAGGTTGAGGTCCGCCTGTCCGATCACGCCGTCAAAGTTGAAGATCGTGGAGGGGTCGCGGCCAGTGGGGTGAGCCCCTTCGGGGTCAGTGGGGGCGGCCGAACCATCGACCGGGCCCGGGAAGAAGAAGTGGAAGGCGCCGAATCCGGCGGGGACCGTGTTGATGTGTGGAATGGGGTCAGCCTCGGGGCAGGACGCCGATGGCTTTTCGTCCTCGTCCCGCTCACGCGCCTGTGCCGGAGCCCACAGGCCGGAACCCAGCATCGCGCCGGCCGCACCGGCCGAGGCTCCAAAGAACCGGCGTCGCGATACGGTGTGTAGCGGGGCGTTTGGTCCCGCCCGTCCAAACATGGTCGAGTCTGCGCGTCTCATCGCACCCTCCATCCCCGCGAAAGGCTGTTCGTTGCGGCGCTTCACGGGATCATCGAAAGCGTGTGCTCTCACCTACACCACTCCCCGCCGACGCGACGGTCGATGGCCCGGACCCGAAGGTGGCCGAGGCTGGCACGCTGGGGCGATTTCGTAAGGTGGCCGAAGGCTGGCACGTCGAGGCCGTTCGTTGGAACGGATGCTTCGGCCCAGGCGCGTGAAAGTCAAGGGAATTCATCGGCACGTCGGATTCTAGCGTCCGGGCCTTGACAACGGGTATAGGTTCAATGCAACCGGGCGAACGGTCCCAAAGAGACCGGGCGTCGTTGGGTCCTTTGGGCGGCCGTCCTTCCGCCCCTTCTCGACAGCCACAACCCGGGTCTACTGAGCCGGCGGCCGGCGCGGGAGGTTGGCAATGCGACGAACGGGTCGGGTGGTCG
>QHVP01000701.1 GCA_003222295.1 Acidobacteriota bacterium
GATCAGCGCTTCCGGGTTCTCCTGGAGGGCGAGGGCGACGAGGAGCTCCGGCTTGCTGCCCGCCTCCAGGCCGAGGTTGAAGGGCCGGCCGTACTCGATCAGCTCCTCGACGACGTGGCGCTGCTGGTTGACCTTGATCGGGTAGACGCCACGGTAGCTGCCCTTGTAGTCGTTCTCGGCGATGGCCTGCTGGAAGGAGCCGCAGAGCTGCTCGACGCGCGTGCGGAGGATGTCGGAGAAGCGGATGAGGATGGGGAGGTTCAGGCCCCTTTCACGAAGGTCCTCGACGAGCTCCTTGAGGTCGATCGGGTGGGAGCCGGCGCCGGCCGGCGTGACCTGGACGTGACCCGCCTCGTTGATCGAGAAGAAGTCCCGGCCCCAGCCGCTGACGTTGTATAGCTCGAGAGAGTCCTTGACCGTCCAGGCCCGGAGCTCGGTTTGCAACTCTGCTGGCCACCTCCTTCGCGCGATGGCGCGAGGAGGTCATTGTCGGGCCAGGAGTTGCAAGGGTCAAGCGAAAACTATCCGCCGGCTTTGAGCTCGGAGTCGATGATCTCCTGGAACTGGTCGGCGCTCCGGACGCCGCGCAGGCGGCGGCCATTGATGAAGAAGGTCGGGGTGGATTGGACGCCGAGCGTCTTGCCCTCCTCCGAGGAGTCGAGGATCGCCTTGTCGTGGCGGTCGGAGGAGAGGCAGGCCTGGAGGCCCGCGCGATCGAGGCCGAGAGAAGCGGTCCGGCGCAGGAGATCCTCGTCGGTCCAGTCGCCGGGCGCCTCCAGGAGGTTGCGGCGGTAGTCCCAGAACTTCCCCTGGTCGGCGGCGCACTGGGCCGCGCGCGCCACCGCCATGGAGCGCGGCCGCCCGAGCAGGAAGTCGCGGTGGACGAAACGCACCTTGCCCTGGTTGCGCGCCAGCACCGCGTCCACGACGCTCTGCGCCTTCTGGCAGAACGGACAGAGGTAGTCCGAGAACTCCACGATCGTGACCGGCGCCTTTTCCGGCCCCAGGGCGCGGGCATCGGCGGGGATCGGTACCTCGTTGCGCGGCTGCGGGAGGCTGACCACCACCTGGGCCTTGCCGCGCAGCTGCGCCAGGTAGGCCTGGGCGCGGTCCACGGAGCGCTGCTGCAGGATCGATTGCTCGATCTGCGGCGTGAGCTCGGCCAGCGTGCGGCCCCCCACCCGGTCCTTGTTCCGGTCGTACAGCTCCTTCACGTCCGCCTTCGTCGGGGGTGGGACCTTGGCGTCCACTTCGCGCTTCATGAGCTCGTCACGGGAAATGCCCTGCGCCGCCGCCTGCGCGTCCATCAGGCGCTCGGTGATGAGCTCGTCGAGCGCGTTGTGCCGCGCTTCGTACTCTTCGTCCCGGATCTGCTGGAGGCTGCTCTGGGCGCGCGCGTCCACTTCCTTCTGTGTGATCACGTGACCGTCGATGCGCGCCACGACGGCTTGGGGGTCCCCGCCTTCCGCGGAGGAGGGCGGAGCGGAGCGGGCGCGTGAGCAGGCGCCGGAGGCCACGAGGGCGAGGGGGAGCAAGGCCACGACGGTTCGGCGAGCGATCATCCGGCCAGCGTAGCCGGCCGCCCCCGTCATGGTCAAACGCCGCCGCCGCCGTTGTGCGGCGCCGCACGTTGGGCGAGACTCCGCGGACCATGAAGGCGGACCGGCGGTGGGCGGCCGTGGCAGGGATCGCGCTCCTCCTCCTCGCCGCCCGCCTTCCCCTCCACGTCGTGACCTGGGCTCTCCCCGTCTCCAACGACGACGCGATCCCGCTCCTCATGGCCCGCCACGTCCTGCGCGGCGAGCTCTCGACCATCCTCTGGAACCAGCCCTACAACGGCACCCTCGATACCTATCTGCTCGCGCCGGGATTGAGCTTGGCCGGCCATCACGCGGTCTTCCGGACCTACGAAGCCGTCTGCGGCATCCTGCTCGTGGTTGCCGCCGCCGCCTGCGCCGGGCGGCTGCAGGGACGGACGGCGGCGTGGGCCGCGGCCGCGCTGGCCGCGGTCGGGATGCCCTACATGGCCCTCATGGCCGCCACCGGGCCCACTCCGAACTTCCTGATCCCCCTCCTCGTCTCCGTGCCCGTCCTGGCCGGGCTCCGCGGTGTTGGCGATCCTTCCCGGCCGCGCTCCTGGTGGCGGGCCGGTGGGTTGGGCCTCGTCTGCGGCCTGGCCGTCTGGAATTCCGCCCTGGCGATCCCCGCGCTGGCCGGCGCCGCCGCGGGACTGGTGGCGGCCGGATGGCGGCCGCGTCTCCCCGCCATCGCCGCCTTTGCCGCCGGCTTCGCCCTCGGTGCCGCGCCCCTGGCCGTGGCGCGCGTGATCCACGCCTCCGCCTCGAGTCCGGTCACGGCCCTCCGTCCCCGCTGGCTGTGGATCTCCGGGGTGCGCGACCTGATGCGCGCCGCCGGCGGACTCTTCGGCCTGCAGGTGCCGCTGGTGGTCGACGGGCCCGAGCGGGCGCTGCTGCCCACGGCGGCGGCGGTGGCCCTCGGTGCCGGCCTGGCCCTTCTCGTCGTCGCGGGAATGCGCGATCGCCGCGCCCTGCCTCTCCTCGGCTGGTCCGCGGCGCTGGCCGCCGGCTTCGCGCTGAGCCGGCGGACGGGGGGCGACGAGGTGCGCTATCTCTACGGCCTCACCGTGCCCGTGCTCGCGCTCGCGGGCGCGGGAGCCGCCCGCCTGGGCGCGCGCGCACCCGTGGCCGCCGCCGTCGGCGCCCTCGCGGTGTCCGTGCCGTGGCTGCTCGGCCATCGCGTGCTCACCGCCACCTGGCGCAGCCCGGAGCAGGCGAGCCTGGTGTGGCAGGTGCCGCCCCTGGAGCCGGTGCTGGGCAGCCTCCAGCGCGCGGGCGTGCGCAGCGGGTACGCGAGCCTCCAGTTCGCCGCGCGGCTCCCGCTCGAGTCAGGCGAGGCAATCGTGGCGAGCCAGGCCTGGAACGAGAGGGTCCCCGGCGACCCGCTCCGATTTCGCGACGAGGTGGACCTCGATCCGCGCGCGGCCTGGGTACTCTCGTCCCGCCTTTCCCGAGGCATGCCGCGCGCCGGAGGATTCCGTGACCTCCTGGCTTCGTTGGGAGGGACCTGGCACGAAGACGTCGCGGCCGAGTTCAGTATCTTCCGGGCCTTCCGGCCGCCCTACGACGAGACGCGCCCGGTTCCGGCGGACCAGATCCAGATCGAGGCGCTCGACGGCACCGTCCTCCCCCATGCGGTACGGGACCGGGACCCGCGCACGG
>QHVP01000166.1:0-3730 GCA_003222295.1 Acidobacteriota bacterium
GCCACCGAGAGCGCGACCATGCCGCGTCCATCGAGCGCCAGCACTTCGAGCCCGGAGGTCTCCGCGCCCACCGGGATGTAGCGGGGCGTGAGGCTTTCCTCGCAGGCGAGGAGGTGCCCGGGCTCGATGAAGATCGTTTCGTCCTGGACCTGCATGAAGGTGACATCGCGGTCCTTGTCGGTCAGGATCACCTTGCCGGTACCGGTGATGATGACGAGGGCGGGCTGCCCGCCCGGCCGCCGGTCCTTCACCCAGAAGGTCAGGTTCCCGCCGTAGGAGTAGATCGTGCCCTGCTTGATGAAGACCTTTCCCGAGAACTCGATCTCCATGAGGTTGTTCTCGAGAAAGCGGAAGCTCTCGGGGCGGCGGGGCGGCAACGTGTGCTCGCTCGGCTCCGCGCCGGACGAGGCCGAGCCATCCCCGACGGCCGGGGACCGGGCCGACGTGAGCCCCGGCGGCAGGCGGAAGCGCGCGGTGTCGGTGTCCACCTTCCGCCGCGGGGCGTTCGGGGAGAGCAGGATGTCGCTCACCGGGCGTAGCGTCCGGTTGGGCGGCAGGGTGTATTCCATCTCCTCCAGCCCGCGCGCCACGTCCTTGGCCAGGAATTCCGCCGTGTCATCCGGCTTGACCTTCGCCCCGGGGCGGCCCAGCACGGGCTTCGTGTCGCCTGACCCGGGGGGCGACTTCGCGGACGTCCCCGGCCGGCCGGCCGCGATCTTGTCCTCGACGCGGCGCACCATGAGGTTCGCGCCGGCTTGACGGTATTGGTAGATCGCGTCCTGGAACCGGTGCAGCCGCTCGTAGATGGACCCGAGGTAGAAGTTGATCTTGGGGTTGTCCCGGTTGAGCTCCAGGGCCTTCAGGAAGGCCGTCTCCGCCTCCTCGAGACGCCCGAGCTTGAAGCAGATGAGACCGAGGTTGTAGAAGAGGGTGTGGGCGTCGGGGCTCTCCGCGGCCAGCTTGCGGTAGACCTCCTCGGCCTTCTCGTACTTGTCCTGCTTGAAGTAGACGAGGCCCAGGAGGTTCAGCACCTTCTGGTCGCGCGGGCGCAACAGGTACGCCTCTTCGAGCTCGCGCTCCGCTTCCTCGTAGCGCTTCTCGTCATACAAGGCCTTGCCCTTGTTGAAGTGCTTGAGGAAGAGACCTTGGTCGAAAGGCGCCCTCGGAGAGGGATCGCGCATATGGCGGGCTAGTCTAACTCACTCGCCTTGGACACGCTCCTAGTCGAGAGCGCGGATCGTCGCGTAGGCGATCCCCTCCGCGGGCGGCTCCTGCCCGACGTGGGTCACTCCGGACGCGTCCTTCCACCGATAGTACGTGTGCGGCCGCGCGGGCGTGAGCTTGCCCGGCCGCTTGGTCGCGGTGGCGCTCGCGGCGGCCGCGACCGCCTTCACGCCGAACGGGTTGTCGCCGGGGGCGTACGACGTCATGCTGGGCGAGGCGGTGGTCGCCGTGGGCAGGCCCAGGCCCGAGAGCAGGGACTGGATCTTGGCCACGTAGTTGCGGGTCTCCTTGAACGGAGGGACGCCGTTGTAGCGCTGCACGTTCGAGGCGCCCCCGTTGTAGGCGGCGGTGGCGAGGGAGACGTCTCCCGAGAACATGTCGAGTAGGATGCGCAGGTAGCGCACCCCCGCGAAGATGTTCTGGCGCGGATCGAACGGGTTGCTCACCCCGAGCTGGCGGGCCGTGTCGGGCATGAGTTGCATCAGCCCCTGCGCGCCCTTGGAGGAGCGGGCCAGCGAGTCGAAGTCGGACTCCACCTGGATGACCGCGCGCACGAGCTGCGTGCTCACGTTGTGGAGGCTGGCGGCGGCGGCGATGTGGTGGTCGTACTCCCCGTTGTAGTTGGGGCGCAGGCGCCAGGCCGCCGAATGGATGAGCGTGCCCTTGCCGGGATAGGTGAGCTGGTAGCCGCGCTCCGCGGGGACGTTGGTGGCCTCGATGACGCCGTGCTCGTTCTTGCGCGTATAGATCTGCGCGTCCGCGTCGGGCACGGAGGCGAAGGCCACGGCCAGCGCCACCGCGCTCGCGGCGGCGAAGCCCGCGCTGCGGCGATCGCCGCGCCGGCGGCCCGGCCCCGCGCGCTCGCCCGTGCGGCGGTCTTTCCCGCTGCGCCGGTCGCCCTGCCGTCTCTCGTTCGGCTGATCCATGGTCGCCCCTATGCCGTGAGCATCTGGCGGATGCCCTCTACCGCCTTCCGGCGGAGGTCGTCGACGTCCCCTGCGGCCACGCCGCCTCCCTGGGCAAAGTCGGGCCGACCGCCACCGCGCAGGCCCAGGCGCTTGAGGATCTCCGGGGCCTTGACCCGATCCTTCAATGAATCCGAGACGGCGCTGATGACGTTGACGCCCTCGTCCGAGGACGACGACGACACCAGGGTGAACGGCCGGTTGCGGTTCTTGTTCCGGTACTCGTCCACGACGGCCGCGTGAGCCTTGCGGTCGAGTCCCTCGAAGCGGGGCGTCCAGACCTGGACGTCGCCGACCTCCTGGACATCCCCTGATGCAGGTCCCGTGCCGCCCGTAGCCAGTCTCATCTTCAACTGATCGCGCTCGCGCTCGAGCGCCCGGATCTTCTCGCGCATCTTCGCGTACTCGTCGACCAGGCCCTTGCGGTCCGTCTTCGCAGATTCCTCGAGCTCTTCCAGGATGCCCTGGTCCTCGCGTGCGCGGGTGATGGCGGCCTCGCCGGTGAGGGCCTCCACGCGTCGCGTGCCGGCCGAGATGCCCTGCTCGGCGGTGACGAGGAAGAGGCCGATGTCGCCGGTCTGGCGCACGTGCGTGCCGCCGCAGAACTCCTTCGAGAATCCGGGAATCTCGACCACGCGTACGCGCTCGCCGTACTTGTCGCCGAAGAAGGCGAGCGCGCCGGCGGCGAGCGCCTCCTCGCGGCCCATGACGCGCGTCTGCACGGGCGCGTTGCGGAGGATCTGCTCGTTCACGCGGTTCTGGATGTGGGTCAGCTCGCGCGGCCCGACCCCCTGGTAGTGGCTGAAGTCGAAGCGGAGGCGGTCCGGCGCCACCAGGCTGCCCGCCTGCTTGACGTGCGTGCCCAGCGTCTCGCGCAGGGCGGCGTGCAGCAGGTGGGTGCCCGTGTGGTTGCGCATGGCGCCCGCGCGCAGGCCCTCGTCCACATGGACGCGGACGGCCATGCCGCTCTCGAAACCGCCGGCCGTCACCTGAACGTCGTGCACGTAGAGGCCGGGCACCGGCTGATGCGTGTCCTCCACGTCCGCGGCCGAGCCCTGCGCGGCGATGATCCCGTGGTCGCCGACCTGCCCGCCCGCCTGCGCGTAGAACGGCGTCTCGTCGAGGACGATCTGACCCGCTTCGCCCTCGTCGAGACGCGCGGCGAGCTGGCCGTCCTTGAGGACGGCCAGGATGTGCGCGTCTTCGTGCGCGAGCGAGTCGTATCCAATGAACTGCGTCGCGCCCTTCTCGAGCAGGCCCATGTAGAGCGGATCGCCCGTGACCGCTCCCATCTTCGAGGACTGCCGGGCCCGCTCGCGCTGGCCCTCCAGCTCGCGCTCGAACCCTTCCCGGTCGACCGTGAGCTCGTAGTCCTGCGCCAGCTCTTCCAGGAAGTCGATGGGCAGGCCGTAGGTGTCGTAGAGGCGGAAGGCGTCCGGGCCGGGAATGACGCCACCCTTGCCCGCGCGGCGCAGCTTCTCGACGGTCTTGCTCAGCTCCACCATCGCCTGCTTCAGGGTGGACCCGAAGCGCTCTTCCTC